>NZ_JBVHQB010000018.1:0-223647 GCF_055567635.1 Streptomyces sp. NPDC026500
GGCGAGTCCGACTCTATCAGAACCTTTCGGGCCCGATTTCCTCGGTGCTTTCGAGGTAATCCGCTTTCGCGTTTCCCTTTCCAGCGGCTCCGACTTTATCAGAATCCATGGACCGGATTGACCGGCGCCCATTTCTGAATCATCAGGAGTGGCTTCTTCTGAATCGACGTGTCGATTGCTTTGAGAAGCGAGCAGACTCTAACCGCTGCCGCCGGACGTGTCCAGTTCTAGGCAACTGTTTGAATCTACCTCCCCAGTGTACCTCTGTCAACGGGTTTCCCGGGGCGAAGATGAGACTAGCAGGTCAGCGGGTGTGCACGCACATCAGGCGGCCGTCGGCAAAGTGGCGCTGCGCTCGGATGCTGAGACGTCACCGGTCTCGCCGGAGCGTGCCGCACGACCTCCGAGTACATAGACGTACACGAGAAAGGCCAGTTCAGCCGCGATTCCGATGCCGATTCGGGCCCACGTGGGGAGACCCGACGGCGTGACGAAGCCTTCGATGGCACCCGAGACGAAGAGGATCAGCGCCAGGCCTATCGCCATGCCCAGCGCGGCGCGGCCCTCTTCCGCGAGGGCTGTGCGACGGGATCGCAGGCCCGGGTCGATCACGGTCCAGCCCAGTTTCAGTCCTGTGCCCGCGGCGACGAAGACTGCGGTCAGTTCCAGCAGACCGTGCGGGAGGACGAGACCCAGGAAGGTGTCGAGACGGCCGGCCGATGACATCAGGCCGATGCCGACGCCCAGGTTGAGCATGTTCTCGAAGAGGATCCACAGGACCGGAATGCCCAGGAAGACGCCCAGGACCAGGCACATCGCGGCGGCCTCGGCGTTGTTCGTCCACACCTGGGCGGCGAAGGCGGCGGCGGGATGACTGGAGTAGTAGGTCTCGTACTCGCCGCCCGGGCGGGTGAGGGTGCGCAGTTCGCTGGGTGCGGCGATGGAGGCCTGGACCTCGGGGTGGGTGCCGATCCACCACCCGAGGAGGGCGGCTATCGCTGTGGACAGGAGCGCCGTGGGCACCCACCAGTGGCGGGAGCGGTAGACCGCTGCCGGGAAGCCGTGCGTCAAGAAGCGGGTGACGTCGCGCCAGGAGGCTCGGCGGGTGCCTGTCACGGCACTGCGCGCGCGTGCCACGAGTTGGCTGAGGCGCCCGGTGAGCTGGGGATCCGGCGCACTGGACTGGATCAGCGAGAGATGGGTGGCGGTTCGCTGGTACAGGGTGACGAGCTCGTCGGCCTCGGCCCCGGTGAGGCGGCGCTGGCGGCGAAGCAGGGCGTCGAGTCTGTCCCACTCGGCTCGGTGGGCGGAGACGAAGACGTCGAGGTCCATCGGTTTGCCTGCTCCTCGGCTGCTCGTCGGGTGCCCATCGGGTGCCCATCGGGGATGTCAGCTTGTCTTACTGCGGCGCGATGTGCCCTCAGCTTGGCAGACTGGCGGTTCTCGGGGCAGGTCAGGGGAAGGACGGCACGCGTGAGTGAGCTAGTGACGGGCGAGGCGGTGGCGCTGGAACTGCGCCCCGCGAAACTGCCGAGCCGGGCGCTTGCCCTTGTGCTCGACCTGGCCTTGGCGATGGCGGTCTACATCATCGTGACCATCGGTCTGGTCGCCGCGACCGCCGCGTTGGACGACGCGGCGCAGATCGCCGTCTCGATCGCGAGCTTCCTTCTTGTGCTGGTCGGCGGGCCGATCGCGGTGGAGACGCTCAGTCATGGCCGCTCTCTGGGGAAGCTGGCGTGCGGGCTGCGGGTGGTGCGGGACGACGGAGGGCCGATCCGGTTCCGGCACGCGCTGGTGCGCGGAGCCGTCGGGGTGGTCGAGATTCTGATGACGTTCGGGATCGTCGCGTGCATCGCCTCGCTGGTGTCGGAACGCGGGCGGCGGCTCGGTGACGTGTTCGCGGGGACGCTTGTCGTGCGGGAGCGCATTCCGGTGGGACGTATGCCGTACGTTCCTGCGCCGCCGCCCTGGCTGGCGGGGCGGTTCGCCGAGCTCGACCTTTCCGCCGTACCGGACGGGCTGTGGCTGGCCATCCGGCAGTACCTGACGCGGATGCGGCAACTGGATCCGCAGGTCGGTGGGGCGATGGCGGAACGGCTCGCCGTGGATCTCGCCGCTCGTACCGGGGCTCCGGCGCCGCAGGGTGTGCCGGCGGGCGCGTATCTGGCTGCCGTGGTGCAGGAGCGGCAGATTCGGGAAGCCCGTCGGGCCTTCGGCGGTGCGCCGGGCGGTTTCGCGGCCCCCGGACCCGGTGGCCCTCCCTTCATCCAGCCGGGCGTTCCCGCCGGATACCCGTTCCAGGCCGGCGCTCCTGTCGGCCACCCCTTCCAGCCGGGGCCTGGTGTTCGCTCTGCCCCGCCGGTCGCCGCCGGGTACCCGGTCGCGGCTCAGCAGCCCGCGGCCCCGCAACCGTCCCCGCCCCCGGTCGGTTCCGTCGGGCCGGTTGAGCAAGCCGGCCGGGAGGAGCGTCCCTCGACCGGCTTCGCGCCGCCCGCGTAGGGGCACTCACCGCCGACTCGGCGTCGTCCCCAGACCGGCCCGGTCCCGCGAACCCGCCGTCAGGCGAATACCGACGGCGGTGATTCGAGGTGCTCCAGTTCGATGCCGGGGGCCGCGAGCACCACGTCTCCCGCGATGTGCACGGCGTGCTGCTCACCCGTGTCCAGCGCTGTGACCTGGTATTCGTCCACGGTCAGCGGACCGTTGTCAGTGGCGTGTGTTTCGCTTGCGATCAAGGCCCAGGACTGGTCGAGGGTGCGCGGGGCGAGGACCGGGTCGGTGAAGGCGACGAGGCGTACGCGGGTCGCCGGGGCGGCGGCGGAAGGGGTGAGGCGAAGCAGACGGGCGGTGGCGACAAGGAAGGCGGGAGAGGTACCGGTGAAGGCATGCGCGGGCACATTGCCTTCGGTCGCCTCGGTGCCGGTGGGGTCGGTGCGGACCCAGGTCACGCCGTCGAGGGCGGCGCCCCGTACCTGCCAGTTCGCGGCGTGCAGTTCGAGGCGGATGGGGCGGCCGAGATCGTCGAGGGCGAGGTCGACCGAGCCGGTCACCGTCCCCGGCTGGGGGAGGTCGTCGGGCCCCGTGCCGGAGGGGGTGGTGAGTCCGGAGGGGGTGGTGAGTTGGGAGACGTAGCGCCAGCCCGAGGGGCCGGGCGCGCAGTGGAAGTGTTCGTCGGCGAGGGGGGTGTGATCGTGCGGATCATGGAGCGAATAGCGGCCGCGGGGCATGGGCGTTCAGGTCCTCATCGGGGACAGGCCCCCGCCGGGACGGCGAGGGCCTGCTGACATCCGGACGCCGAGCGGTGGTACCGCTGCTCGGCGGGCGTGCTCAGTAGCGGTAGTGGTCCGACTTGTACGGGCCCTCGACCTCGACACCGATGTACGCGGCCTGCTCGGGGCGGAGCGTCGTCAGCTTCACGCCGAGCGCGTCGAGGTGGAGACGGGCGACCTTCTCGTCGAGGTGCTTGGGCAGCACATAGACGTCGGTCGGGTACTCCTCGGGCTTGGTGAACAGCTCGATCTGGGCCAGGGTCTGGTCCGCGAACGAGTTGGACATCACGAAGGACGGGTGGCCGGTCGCGTTGCCCAGGTTCAGCAGGCGGCCCTCGGACAGCACGATGATGACCTTGCCGTCGGAGAACTTCCAGGTGTGGACCTGCGGCTTGACCTCGTCCTTGACGATGCCGGGGATCTTGGCGAGGCCGGCCATGTCGATCTCGTTGTCGAAGTGGCCGATGTTGCCGACGATCGCCTGGTGCTTCATCTTGGCCATGTCCGAGGCCATGATGATGTCCTTGTTGCCCGTCGTGGTGACGAAGATGTCCGCCTTGTCGACGACCTCGTCGAGGGTCGTGACCTGGTAGCCGTCCATCGCCGCCTGCAGGGCGCAGATCGGGTCGATCTCGGTGATGATCACACGGGCGCCCTGGCCGCGCAGGGACTCCGCGCAGCCCTTGCCCACGTCGCCGTAGCCGCAGACGACAGCGGTCTTGCCGCCGATCAGGGTGTCGGTGGCGCGGTTGATGCCGTCGATCAGGGAGTGGCGGCAGCCGTACTTGTTGTCGAACTTCGACTTGGTGACGGCGTCGTTCACGTTGATCGCCGGGAACAGCAGGGTGCCGTCGCGGTACATCTCGTACAGGCGGTGGACGCCGGTCGTGGTCTCCTCGGTCACGCCGCGGATCTCCGAGGCGAGCTGGGTCCACTTCTGCGAGCCGTCCTTGATGGTGCGGTGCAGGAGTTCGAGGACGAAGCCGTGCTCCTCGGACTCGGCGGTGTCGAGCGAGGGGACCTTGCCGTCCTTCTCGTACTCGACGCCCTTGTGGACGAGGAGGGTGGCGTCACCACCGTCGTCCAGGATCATGTTCGGGCCGCCGGTGGGGGTGTTCGGCCAGGTCAGCGCCTGCTCCGTGCACCACCAGTACTCCTCCAGGGTCTCGCCCTTCCAGGCGAAGACCGGGACGCCCTGCGGGTTCTCGGGCGTGCCGTTCGGGCCGACCGCGATCGCGGCGGCGGCGTGGTCCTGGGTGGAGAAGATGTTGCAGGAGGCCCAGCGGACATCGGCGCCCAGGGCGACCAGGGTCTCGATGAGGACGGCGGTCTGCACCGTCATGTGCAGGGAGCCGGTGATGCGGGCGCCCGCGAGGGGCTGCGCCTCGGCGTACTCCTTGCGGATCGACATCAGGCCGGGCATCTCGTGCTCGGCGAGGGTGATCTCCTTGCGGCCGAAGACGGCCAGGGAGAGGTCGGCGACCTTGAAGTCCTGTCGGTTGTCGACAGTCGTCATACGAGCTGCTCCTCGGAATCGGGGCGAGGTGGGTAGGGCTGTTCTGCGCGGCGGCGGGCACGAACGCATGCCCGATCGGGGCACGGACGTGCACCGGCAGGACACAGGAGTGCCCGGTGCGCGCAGCGCAGTCCGTCGGAGGCCCTCTCTCCCTCGGCCGGTCCGCGGTGGGACCGCCCGACCGCCATCAGCAGCGACGTCTGGCTCAGTCACCAAGCTACACCGGTGGGCCTGTCCCTCCCCAGTCCGCATCTGGACGGAGGGGGGTCCGGCGGCCCGGCGCCGGGCGGTTCACCGAGTGGGTGGTGCCCGAGTTGCCCCCGGGGCCTTACCGCGGACCTGGGCGGGAGAGTTGAACGGCGGAGCCGGGCAGCAGAACGGAACGGCAGAGCTGAACGGTGGAGATGAGTGGAGATCAATGGAGACGAATGGAGTAGCTGGACGGAGGAAACGGCGTCGGGGCCCGCCTGAGATCTCAGGCGGGCCCCGACGGCGTACGAGCGGGTGGTGTCAGTGGTCGGCCGGCGACTGCGTCGGTCCGCCGGGCGTCGCCGCGGGGTCCGGGCCCTTGGCCGCCTCCGCCTCGCTGTAGATGTCCGGCTCCAGGTAGATCACCCGGGCGATCGGGACGGCGGCGCGGATGCGGGACTCGGCGGCGTTGATCGCGGTGGCGACCTGGGCGGCCGTGTCGTCGTGCTGGACAGCGATCTTCGCGGCGACCAGCAGTTCCTCGGGACCGAGGTGGAGCGTGCGCATGTGGATGATGCCGGTGACGGTGTCGCCGTCGACCATCGCCGCCTCGATCTTCGAGGTGTCCTCCGGGCCCGCCGACTCCCCCAGCAGGAGCGACTTGGTCTCGGCGGCGAGCACCAGCGCGATCAGGATGAGCAGGACACCGATGCAGACGGTGCCGATGCCGTCCCAGACGCCGTTGTCGGTGAGCAGCGCGAGGCCGACGCCGCAGAGCGCGAGGACCAGACCGATGAGCGCGCCGAAGTCCTCCAGGAGGACGACGGGCAGTTCCGGTGCCTTGGCGCGGCGGATGAACTGGGACCAGGAGTGCGAGCCGCGCAGCTCGTTGGACTCCTTGATGGCCGTACGGAAGGAGAAGCCCTCGGCGATGATCGCGAACACCAGCACACCGACCGGCCAGTACCAGTTCTCGATCTCGTGCGGGTGCTTGATCTTCTCGTAGCCCTCGTAGACGGCGAACATGCCACCGACCGAGAACAGGACGATCGAGACGAGGAAGGCGTAGATGTAGCGCTCGCGGCCGTAGCCGAAGGGGTGTTGGGGGGTCGCCGCGCGCTGGGCCTTCTTGCCGCCGATCAGGAGCAGTGCCTGGTTGCCGGAGTCGGCGAGCGAGTGAACGCCCTCGGCGAGCATCGAGGAGGAGCCGCTGAACGCGAACGCCACGAACTTCGATACCGCGATCGCGAGGTTGGCGCCGAGTGCCGCCACGATCGCTCTGGTGCCGCCTGAAGCGCTCATCTGCTCCTGCTGTCCCTTCGTACGCCGTCCGGACCCCGTTCGTACCCTCGTACCCCGGTCCGGGCTTTGCTCGCCCTTTGCGGTGGGCCATTCTTGCAGCCCGGTCCGTCAGCGACGCGCCTCAGGTCGGTGCAGTCGTCCCGTCAGACAACCACTGTCGCACGGAAGATCGTGCCGGAACCGGACACTTCGGCCTTTTCGCCGGCCGGTACGAAGACCGACGTGCCGGGAGTCAGGTCGATGCGGTCGGCGCGCACGGAACCCGAGGTGCAGAGCAGGATCTGCGGGGTCTCGCGGGTGAGGTCGCGCGGGTCGGCGCCCTCGGCGACGACGTACCGGGAGAGACGGAACTCGTCGATGGGGGTCGCGTAGACCTCTTCGCCGTCGGGGGACGCCTCCGGGCGCAGGACACCGGGGTCGCCCGCCTCGAAGCGGACCACGCGCAGGAGTTCGGGCACATCGACGTGCTTGGGGGTCAGACCGCAGCGCAGGACGTTGTCGCTGTTGGCCATGATCTCGACGCCGAGGCCGTTCAGGTACGCGTGCGGGATGCCCGCACCGAGGAACAGGGCCTCGCCGGGCTGGAGTCGGACGTGGTTGAGGAGCATCGCGGCGATGACTCCGGGGTCGCCCGGGTAGTGGTGGGCGAGGTCGGCGTACGGGGCGTAGGCGCCGCCGAGGCGGGCGCAGGCGGCCGTGGTCTCGGTGACCGTAAGGGCCATGTCGTCGGGGTCGGCGCTCAGCACCGCCGTGAGGACCTCGCGCAGCGCCGCCTCCTGCGGGTGGGCGCGCAGCAGGTCGACGTACGGCTTGAGGGAGTCGACATCGAGGGCGGCGAGGAGTTCGGCGGCCTCCTCGGGGGCGCGGAAGCCGCACAGGCCGTCGAACTCGGTGAGGGCGCAGATCAGTTCGGGCTTGTGGTTGGCGTCCTTGTAGTTGCGGTGCGGGGCGTCGATCGGGACACCCCGGCGCTCTTCGTCCTCGTAACCCTCCCGCGCCTGTTCGAGGTCGGGGTGCACCTGGAGGGAGAGAGGGGCGCCGGCGGCGAGGATCTTCAGGAGGAACGGCAGGTGAGGGCCGAACTTGGCGAAGGCGGCGCGCCCGAGTTCCTTCTCCGGGTCCTCGGCGACGACCTCGTTGAGCGGACCGCGCGCGGTGCGCGAGGGTGCGCCCGGGTGGGCGCCCATCCACATCTCCGCCTGCGGTGCGCCGGTCGGCTCCACGCCGAGCAGCCTCGGGATGGCGGTGGTCGAACCCCAGGCGTAGGGGCGAACGGTGTTGTCGAGGCGGTCCATCGGTGTCTTCTTCTCCATACGTGCGCTGCTCGGCCCGCTCCGTGCGGGCGCTGTCCGGGAAGCGTCGTGTCAGTGGCGCCGGTCGCGGGGGCCGGCGACGGGCGCCGGGCGCGCGCTCCCGCCCAAGATCAGGCCCCCGAAGCGAGCGCCAGGTAAACGGCGGCGAAATCCGTGATGGCGATCAGCTCGGCGAGGGTTTCCAGTTCGCCGCCCTCCTCGGGTTCGAGCTCGCTGATCGCGGTGTCGTGGCTGAGGGCGAGTTCGCGGGCGGCGGGTGCGGCGCTGATCCCGCCGATCGGACGGTCTCGGAGCAGCACCACGCGCGCGTGCAGTGCCTGTGCCTCCTCGACGCGGTCCCGGAAGAAGTCGTCGGGGTCCGCGCCGGCGGCGAGCGCGCCCGCGAGCAGCACGCTGTGCGAGGCGAGCGCCTCGGGGAGTTCGGCGGTGAGCGCGGGGCGGCCGGCGAGCTCGGCGAGCGCGGCGGTGAACCGGCGGCCGGCCGGGCCCGCCGAGGTGCCCTCCGTCCAGATCACCGGGAGCGCCTCGGCCAGTTCGACGGCGAGCGTCTTGGCGGGATTGCTGTACGCCGCGATGGCGGGCCCGCAGCGCTCGGCGACGCGGTCGAGGCGGTCGGCGACCTTCTGCAGGGCTTCCGGCGGGGCCGAGACCAGACCGGTGCGGTCGAGGAGGGCGAGCAGCGGGGTGAGCAGCGCCCAGAGCACGCCGGGCGCCGAGGCCGCCTGGGGCGCGGCCTCGTCGTACGGGGCGGTCGCCATCGGTACGAAGAGGCCGTGACTGCCTTCCACCCACTCGGCGAGGGGGGAGCCGGCGGGGCCCACGGCGGCGACGGTGCTGCCGCGTCGGTAGGCCTGCTCGATGAGCAGTTCCAGGCCGGGTTCGCTGCCGTCGGGGGTGGCGATCAGGAGGAGGTCGACGGGGCCCGCCCAGCCGGGCAGGTCCCAGCGCAGGGCGCCCCCGGCGGGAGCGACGCCCGTGGGGGTGAGCCGGGTGAGGGGGCAGCTCGCTCCGGCGAGGGTGCCGAGCAGTTCGGCGACGCCGGTGGCGGCCATGCCGGGGCCCGCGATCAGGACGCCGCGCGGGCGGCCGTCCGGCTTCAGCTCGGGGATGCCGGCCTCGGTGGCGTGCCGGACCGCGGTGCGCACCCGGGCGCCGGCCTCGGCGGCGCCGCGGAGCAGCGCCCGCCGGTCGGCCCGGGTGAGCGCGTCGGGATCGTCGAGGAGCGATTCGTCGAGCATGGGGTCGGTAGCCTCCGATCGCCGGGGGCGCTTACGCGTGGACCGCCCGGGTCGCTTGCACGGGGTCGCTCGCGGGTGCCGAGCGGCGGTGGGTCCGACCGGGGGCCGGCCGGGTGTGCGCCGGTCGCCGATCGGGGCGGCCTCGTCGCCGTTGTCCGTGCGGTCGGCGGCGCTGTCGCCTGTCGTCGGTGTCGTGGCCTGTCGTCGGGCCTGCTGCGCCGTCGGGACGCCCGCGGGCGGGGGGACGGCGCCGCTGTCACCTCGCGTGCGGCGGTCGCGGCGCCGCTGTCCGCGAGGCGGCTGCGTGGTTACGCGGGGCGGCGGGCCTCGTCGACCAGGAGTACGGGGATGCCGTCGCGGACCGGGTAGGCGAGGCCGCAGTCCGCTCCCGTGCAGATCAGCTCGGTCTCCTGCTCCTTGAGCGGGGCATGGCAGGCCGGGCAGGCGAGGATCTCCAGGAGGCCGGCTTCGAGCGGCATTGGGGTGTCCTTCCGAAACGGTGGATGCGGCCTGGTCAGGGTACCGCTGCGGGAAGCCGGGTGCCGGGGCGCGGCACTGGTTCGTACAGGCGCGCAAACGGGTGCGAGGGGCCCTTCCACCCCGTGCCCCGCGCCCCCGTGCCTGCCCCGTGCTCGCCCCGCCATCGCCCCGCCCGACCGCCGACGGGCCGGGCGGCGCGCCCTCGGCCTCTCCCTCAGCCTCTGATGATCTTCAGGACCTCGTCCCGCACCTTCGTCATCGTCGCCTCGTCGCGGGCCTCCGCGTTGAGGCGGAGAAGGGGCTCGGTGTTGGAGGGGCGGACGTTGAACCACGCGTCCTCGGCGGTGACCGTCAGGCCGTCGAGTTCGTCGATGGTGACGCCCTCGCGGCCCTCGTAGGCGGCCCTGACCGCGGCGAGGCGGGCGGCCTGGTCGTCGACGGTGGAGTTGATCTCGCCGGAGCCCGCGTAACGGTCGTATTCCGCGACGAGCCCGGAGAGCGGGCCGTCCTGGCCGCCGAGGGCGGCGAGGACGTGGAGGGCGGCCAGCATGCCGGTGTCGGCGTTCCAGAAGTCGCGGAAGTAGTAGTGCGCGGAGTGCTCGCCGCCGAAGATCGCGCCGGAGCGGGCCATCTCGGCCTTGATGAAGGAGTGGCCGACGCGGGTGCGGACCGGGGTGCCGCCGTGCTCGCGGACGACCTCCGGGACCGACCAGGAGGTGATGAGGTTGTGGATGACCGTGCCGCCGCCGTGCTTGGCCAGCTCGCGGGCGGCGACCAGCGCGGTGACCGCGGACGGGGAGACCGGCTCGCCCCGCTCGTCGACGACGAAGCAGCGGTCGGCGTCGCCGTCGAAGGCGATGCCGAGGTCGGCGCCCTCCTCGCGGACGCGCTTCTGAAGGTCCACGATGTTCGCCGGGTCGAGCGGGTTGGCCTCGTGGTTCGGGAAGGTGCCGTCCAGCTCGAAGTACATCGGGACGAGCTCCAGCGGCAGGCCGGAGAAGACGGTCGGCACGGTGTGTCCGCCCATGCCGTTGCCCGCGTCGACGACGACCTTCAGGGGGCGGATCGAGGTCAGGTCGACGAGGGTGCGGAGGTACGCCGCGTAGTCCTCCAACGTGTCCCGCTGCGTGATCGTTCCGGGCGTGGCGTCCGAGCTCGGGGCGCCGGAGTCGAGCCAGGACTCGGCGAGTTGACGGATCTCGGAGAGGCCGGTGTCCTGACCGACGGGGGCCGCGCCCGCCCGGCACATCTTGATGCCGTTGTACTGGGCCGGGTTGTGCGAGGCGGTGAACATGGCGCCCGGCAGCCCGAACGCGCCCGACGCGTAGTAGAGCTGGTCGGTGGAGCACAGGCCGATCTCGGTCACGTCGACCCCGCGCGCCGCCGCACCGCGCGCGAAGGCGCGGGACAGTCCGGGCGACGACGGCCGCATGTCGTGCCCGATCACGATGGCGTCCGCCCCGGTCACCTGGACGAAGGCGGCGCCGAAAAGCTCGGCGAGCGGCTCGTCCCACTGGTCCGGAACCACCCCGCGTACGTCGTACGCCTTCACGAGCTGCGACAGATCAGCAGTCACGGCCAACCCTCCAGAAGTCCACTTCGGTCGCCCCAAACTACCCGTCCGGGCTGACAGCCGGCCGTGCCGAGCCCGAGTGGAGCGCATCCGTGACGTGCGGAACGGTCCCTGTCATCCAGGGGAAACCAGCCCGACTCGGGACAGCGTGCCGAGTCCTCCCGGGGCGCCGGGCACAGGGTCCGCGACCGGCTCAGGGCAGCATCCAGGAGAGGACCGGCGAGCTCTGCCCCACCACGATCAGACACATGACGAGCAGGAGTCCGAGGCTCCAGGGCAGCACCTTGCGCAGCAGGTCGCCCTCGCGGCCCGCGAGCCCGACGGCCGCGCAGGCGATGGTCAGGTTCTGCGGCGAGATCATCTTGCCGAGGACACCGCCCGAACTGTTGGCGGCGGCGAGGAGCTCGGGCGACAGCCCCGACTCCCGGGCGGCGCTCACCTGGAGGGCACCGAAGAGGGCGTTCGACGAGGTGTCGGAGCCGGACACGGCCACGCCGAACCACCCCAGAACCGGTGACAGGAAGGCGAGTCCGGAGCCGGCCGCCGCCACGAAGTGGCCGATCGTGGCGGCCTGTCCCGAGAGGTTCATGACGTAGGCGAGGGCCAGCACGGACGTCACGGTCAGGATCGCGAACCTCAACTCGTGCACGGTCGCGAGCCATTCCCGGAGCGCCACGCGCGCGTGCACCCCGAGCAGCGCGGCCGTGCACAGCCCGGCGAGCAGCACGAGGGTGCCGCCGGTCGACACGATCGGCCAGGTGAAGACGTTCCCGCCCACCGGCTTGCCGCTCGGGTCGACGACGTCCAGGAAGGGCCAGTCGTACGTCCGTGTCGCCCGCGCCAGCCAGTCCTTCACGGCCGGGATCTGCGCGATCGAGAAGATCGCGACGATCAGGGCGTACGGGGCGTAGGCGCGCACGACTTCGCGGGGCGGGTCCTGCTCGTCGAGTTCCTCGCTGCGCGCTCCGGTCAGGACCGACGCCCGTACGGACTCGGAGGCGGGCACGCGCGCGTGCGGCACGGCGACCAGGGCGGCGGCACCGGCCAAGGAGGCGCCGATGTCGGCGAGTTGTGCGGAGACGTAGTTCGAGGCGGCGAACTGGACGGCGGCGAAGGCCAGTCCGCACACCAAGGCGGGCACCCAGGTGTCCCGCAGTCCGCGCCTGCCGTCGACCAGGCCGACGAGGACCAGGGGCACGATCAGCGCGAGCAGCGGGGTCTGCCGGCCCACCACGGAGGCGACGGAGTCCACTGGCAGGCCGGTGACTTGGGCCAGGGTCACGACCGGTGTGGCCATCGCGCCGAAGGCGACCGGCGCGGTGTTGGCTACGAGGGCGACGACCGCCGCGCGCACCGGGTCGAAGCCGAGGGCGACCAGCATCACCGAGCAGATAGCGACGGGTGCGCCGAAACCGGCGAGGGCTTCCAGGAGCGCGCCGAAGCAGAAGGCGACCACGAGTGCCTGGATGCGCGGATCGTCGGACAGCCGCCCGAACGAGCGGCGCAGGATGTCGAAGTGCCGGGTGCGGACGGTCATCCGGTACACCCACAGCGCGTTGACGACGATCCACAGGATGGGGAAGAGACCGAACACGGCGCCCTGGGCGGCGCTGGAGAGTGTCTGACCCACCGGCATGCCGTACGCGAGCCAGGCGACCAGCGAGGCCGCCAGAAGGCCCGCCAGGCCCGCCAGGTGGGCCTTCAGCCGGACGCCGCCGAGCAGGACCAGCACGACGACGAGGGGCAGGGCGGCCACGAGGGCGGACAGGCCGAGCGAGCCGGCGACGGGTTGCAGCTCCTGCACGTACATGGACGCCTCCCCGGATTCCGTGATGCGGAAAGCGATTTCTCACGGCAACCGGAATCGTCGTGTCCGCGACAACTTCACGTCAATGGGTGTGCGTCGCTCAGTGGAATGGGCGTCCAGGAAACGGGCGATGGGCTCGCAACGGACCGGCGGGCCACGGAAAGGGGTGCCGGCGCGGAATGCGGGTCGCGGCGAGGAGAGCGCCGCACGGGGCGCGGCAGGGCGAGGAGAGCGGGGTGCGAGCGCGTGGAGCGGTGCTCAGTTGTCGGGCGAGCGCAGAATCCGCAGGTGGCCGCGGCGCGCGACCTCCATCGGGTCCACCGAGCGGGCGCTGCCGCCGCCGGCCTCCGCCGCGCGCTTCTGCGGACGGGCCGCCTCGCGCACCGCGTTCGCCAGCGCCTCCAGGTCGTCACCGCTGGGGCGCGAGGGACCGGAGGAGTCGGCGAGCCGGACGACCTCCCAGCCGCGCGGCGCGGTGAGGCGCTCGGAGTGCTCGGCACACAGGTCGTAGCAGTGGGGTTCGGCGTAGGTGGCGAGCGGGCCGAGGACCGCGGTCGAGTCGGCGTAGACGTACGTCAGCGTCGCGACGGCAGGACGGCCGCAAGCGGTGCGCGAACAGCGACGTACAAGGCTCACGACGTTGGACGGTACCGCACTCTTGAGCGGGCCGCGACGACTCTCCCCCAGGTCATCCCACCGTGTCGAGCTGTGAGACGGCCCACACCGCTTTCCGGGCATCAGACCCTGACCTGGGGCTACATCGGACGCCGGGATGCCGAACAGACCTGAATCCGGTCACCACTTGGTGCGAATCATGTCAATTGCCATGTCAGAGACGGTCTTGGAGGGATACGGAATTGAGCCCAATCTTGGCTGGAATGGTCATCGGACGTCATCGCACGTCATCGGGCGTCATCCGGAACACATGCCGGGCCGGAGGCCGTCGGTCCGCCCGCCGTCGGCGACCGGCGCGTGGGGCCGGGCGGCCGGGCCGGGCGGGGACTACTCTTCGTCAGTGATGGACAACCCCGTACCGCCCCGTGCCGCAGCAGCCGGTCCTCGTCGTCGTGACCGCCATGGCAGGGGCATGCGCGGCCCCGTGGCGCCGCCCCAGGTACCGCTGGCGGCGAGCCGTGCCGAAGTCTTCGCGGACCTGGTGCAGGACTCCGTGGAGCGGCTGGAGCGACGCTGGCCGCAGCTCGCGGACATCGACTTCATGGTCCTCGAAGTCCCCCGCCTGGAGGGCTCGGGCGAGGGCTGGAGCGACGAGGCGGTGCCCCTGGGAGGCACGATCCCGGCGCGCGAGGGGCATCCCGCGCGCGTGGTCGTCTACCGCCGTCCGGTCGAGATCCGCACCAAGGGACGCGACGAGCGCGCCGCCCTGGTGCACGAGGTCGTCGTGGAACAGGTCGCGGAACTGCTGGGCCTGACACCGGAGACGGTTGATCCGCGGTACGGCGAGGACTGAGGACGGACCTGGACCGGGCCGCTCCGGCCTGGACCGCTCCGACCGCTCCGACCGCTCCGACCTGGGCCGATCAGACCCCGATCCGCTCGGACCGGGACCGATCAGACCCGGATCGCCCGGACTCGGACGGATCAGACCCGGATCGCCCCGACTCGGACGGATCAGACCCGGGCTGATCAGACTCGGGCCGATCGGACCCAGGTAGCCGAAGCCGAGGCTCGGGCGGATCGCTGGTCCGGGTCACTGCTTGAGCAGCACCGAGAGGTCCTGTTCCGCTTCCGGCACCGAGACCGTTCCCCGGTCGTCCGGGAGGTTCTGGATGGTGAAGCCGGGAACGCCTTCCTGGGTCGCCGCGAGCATCCGGGAGGCGTAGACCGGGCCTCCGGAGACCGGCTCGACGGTGAGGGCGTACGTGCCCTTGAGGCCGCTCGGGACGGGTGCCGCGATGTTCTGCGTGGTCCCGCCCTTGATGGTGAACGTCTTCGAGACGGCCGTACCGCCCCCACTGCCCGCGGACGCGGTGACCCTGATACTGGCTCCCCCGCCGGGGGCGGTCACGGCGAGCGTGGACCCCTTGGCGCTGTTGTCCGCGACCGTCGCGCGCGCGCCGACCGGGAGGGTGGCCGGAATGAACGCGGTCTCCTGATCGGCGCCCTTGCCGCGCACCACCCGCAGGGCGGCGACGATCGGCACGGACGACCCGGTGGGCGTGAGCACCAGGGAGCCCGCTTCGCCGCGGGTGACGTCCCCGAGGTCGACGGCGGAGGTCATACCGGCCTTCACGTGCAGCGTCTCGTTCCCCGCCGGGGTGATCAGCCCCGAGGGCGAGGCGAGGCGCACCTTCAGGTCGGCGTCCGTGTCGCCGGGGGCGAAGGCGACCAGGCGCACGGAGGTGGCGTCCTTGGGGATGCCCGGCATGACAAGACTGCCCGCGGGGTCGGCGGAGGCGGCCAGCCAGTCGCCGCCGGTCTTTTCGTCCAGTGCCTGTACGGCGGCTCCGACGCGACCGCTGCGGACCGACACATGCACGGTGAGGTCGGTCTGCGGATCGCCGGTCAGCGTGTTCAGCAGGATCGGCTCGCTGGCGTGCGGCTGGACCGTGATCCCGTCGGCCACCGTGGACTTGAGCGTGCCGTCCTTGCCGTACAGATCGATGTCGACGACGGCCGCGGAGTCGTCCGGGTTGGTCAGGTGCACATAGTCGGTGCGGGCCGCGGCGGTGCTGGCGCCCGGGAACCAGAACTCGGTGTCGGGAGCGGTGCAGTTGGTGCCGAGAAGGCCGCGCCCATTGCCCGCGGCGACCTTCGTCGTCTCCTGAACCGTCCAGCCGGGCGCGAACTTGCCCGACGCGACGCCGACGAGGGCGGGCGTGTCGGCACCCGAGGCGTCACCGGCCGCCGACTTGCCGGGCTCCTTGGGCTGGACGACGGGCTTGGCGGGCTTGGCCGCCTTGCCACCGCTCTTCTTGCCGGCGGCGGAGTCCGCAGACTCCTCGGTGGCGGCCTGGAGTTGGGCCTTGCCGCTGCCGCTCACGCCCTCCACGACGGGCGTGAAGGACGTGTACGAGGTGTCGGCGATGTCGGAGGTGCTCGGCTGCGGGCAGAGCAGGCTGGTGCGCTCCACGGGCAGCCGCGCGGCCGCGCCGGCCGCGCTGTCGCCGGACGCGTCCGGCGAGTTGAGGGTCGCGAAGCCGGTGACGGCGGCGAGCGCGGTCGCCGCGGCGATCAGGGACAGGGTGGTGCGGTTCACTGATGGCTCCCGTCGGGGCGCTCACTGTCGGTGCCGTGCGAGGGCTGCGTCGGGTCGTACGCCGGGTCGTAGCCCTGCTCGCCCGTGTCGTAGGCCTGGCCCCGGGAATCGAAGGCCTGGCCGTTCGCGTCGTAGCCCTGGCCGTAGTTCTGGTCGTACGCCGCCGTGCCCCCGTAGGCGTACGGGTCGTACTGGCCGCCCTGGTAGGGGTCCGCCTGGTACGGCTGCTCGTAGGTGCCCGCCGGGTACTGCTGATGCCCCTCGTACTGCTCGCCGCCGTGGGTGTCGTACTCGGCGTTCGCGTAGCTGCGGCTGTCCCATTCGTCGTACGCCTGCTGGTGCGGGACGGCGGCGGCCGGGACCTCTTCGCCCTCGTCCGCGCCCGCGTCCGTGTCCGCGGGAAACTCGCCGTCGAGGTCCTCGTCCGACTGCTCGGCCTCCGCCTCGGCCTGGGCGCGCAGGCGGCGGGCGCGGCGGCCGTCGCCCGTCATGTCCTGGGCGGGCACGGCCTGCTCCTCGGGGAGGTCGTCGTCGACGTCCCGGCGCCGCCCGGGGAGGGCGAGCACCACGAGGACGAGGGCGAGCGCGCCCTGGACCCACAGCCAGGCGGTGTGGCTCAGCGGGGCGTCGAAGGTGACGTCCAGCCTGCCTCCGCCGGCCGGCAGCTGGAAGCCCTGGGCCCAGCCGTCGACCGTGGTGCGGGTGAGCGGCTTGCCGTCCAGGGTCGCCGTCCAGCCCGCGTCGGCGCTGTCGGCCAGGCGCAGGACGCGGCCGTCGGCTCCCGCGGGGATCGTGGTGTGCACCTCGACCGGTCCGGCGGCGATGGACTCCGGGTCGCCGGATGCCGGGACGATCGCGGCGCGCGAGACCTGCTGGTCGACACGCCACAGGGCGCTGCCGTCCTGCTGGCTCAGCCGGCTCAGGCCCGTGGTGGCGTCCAGGACGCGGCTCACCTCGCGCGGCGCGCCCTTGCGGACCAGGACGTAGCGCACGGCGAAGCCGCCGAGTTCGTCCGCCTGGTCGGCGCCGGAGCCCGCCACGAGGTTGGCGACGACCTTGTCGAGCTTCTTGTTCTCGCTGTCCGCCGAGGCGAGTTCGGCGTCGCCGAGGCGGGCGCCGGAGCCGCGGACCAGGACGTAGCCGACCTTGGCGGCCGAGCGGCTGTCGAGGACGAGGGTGCGGGCCTGGTCGCGGGTGCCGCTCTCCTCGGCGACGAACGCGGGCACCTGCACCGGGTCGCGGCGCTCCACGGGTCCGTCGGCGCCGCGGATGATCCACCCCGCGGCGATGAGCAGCGGGCCCGCGGCGCAGGCGAAGGCGATGAGCGCGGCCACCGGCTGGCGCCAGCCGAAGCTCTGTTCGGCCACCCGCGCGCGTGCCCCGTCGGAGCCGACGGCGGCGGCGGCGAGCAGTGCGAGGCCGTAGACGAGGGTCGCGGGGCCGGCCCAGGTGGAGCTGTTGGACAGGACCGCGAAGACGAGTGCCACGACGGCGATGACCCAGGCGGTCCGGATCCCCGCCTGGCGCTCGGAGCGCAGCAGTGCGGCCAGCGCGGCGAGCACGATGCCGAAGAGCATCAGTCCGCTGACGGTGCCCGGCCCGCCGGGACTGGCGCTGACCAGGTCGAGCGGGGAGGCCGCGCCCGCACCGTAGTCCAGGCCGGCCTGCTTGAAGAAGCCGAACGGCAGCAGGGTCAGGGACCAGGGGGCGAGGACCAGCAGCGGGGTGCCGAGCTGGGCCAGGAAACGCGGTCCGTAGGCGGCGATCTCCCTGCGGCGCACCACGAGGAGCGCGATGCCGAGGACCAGCGCGATGGGCCACACGATCGGGGTGAACGCGGTCGTGAACGTCAGCAGCAGGGCGTACGCCCAGGTCGCACGCCAGCTGCCGCGCGCCCGGGAGGCGTGCGCGAGACCGCTCGCCGCGATGCCCGCGCGCGCGATGAGCGGCAGCAGGATCGCGAGGACGGCGGTGCCGATGCGGCCGCCCGCGAGCGCGCCGGTGGCGGCGGGCAGGAAGGCGTACGCGACGGACGCCCAGGCGCGCAGCAGGCGCGACTCGACGAGCGGGCGCGAGGCGAAATACGCGGCGAAGCCGGCCAGCGGCACGGAGCCCACGAGGAGCACGGTGACCGCGAGCCCGGTGGAGCCGAGGAGCGCGGAGGCCAGCAGCGCGACGAGCGCGAGGTAGGGCGGGGCGGACTGGGTGGAGCCCGCGCCGACCGGATGCCAGCCGTCAAGGTAACGCGCCCACAGCTCGGAGGAGTCGGCGGGCGCGGGCAGCAGCGCCCCGCCCGCGAGGGCCCCGCCGCCGAGCAGTTGCCGGCAGGCGAGGAGCGAGACGAACAGAAGGACCAGGAAGAGCATCGGGCCGGGGTTGCGCGCGATGCGCTTGATCCGGGCGAACTGCTCGATCTCCAGGAAGTCGCCGTCGTCGCCGCCCGGTCCGGACTCGACGGCGCCTCCGTGCCGTCCGGCGCCCGTGGCGATGTCGGCGTCCGAGCTGCTCGTCAGATTGCCGGCGACCTGCTCGAAGGTGGCCCGCACGGTGGCGCCCGGCGGCGGGAACAGGGCCCGCAGCTCGCCCTTTTCGACCTGCGGGCGGCCGCGCCTGCGCCGCCCGGCGATGATCCGCTCCGGGCGCAGCAGGGTGCCCAGGAGGCCGCGGATCTCGTCGACGGCCTGCCCGGGGACCTTGCCCACGAGGTAGGCGACCGTGCGCAGCAGGGTGCCGAGGACGAGCCGGATCAGGATCCAGGGGAGCTGCGCGGTACGGGCGTTGACGAGGAGGGTGTAGACGGCGCCCGCTTTGTCGACCTTGTGCGGGGACGCGGCGGTGCGGCCCACGCAGTCGACGGCGCGGCGCTCGCGGGAGGCCGCCTCTGCGTGCCGTACGACGGCTTCCGGGGCGACGAGCACCCGGTGGCCGGCGGCCTGGGCGCGCCAGCACAGGTCGACGTCGTCGCGCATCAGGGGCAGCCGGCGGTCGAAGCCGCCGAGCTCCTCGAAGACATCGCGCCGGATCAGCATGCCCGCGGTGGACACGGACAGCACGGGGTGGACATGGTCGTGCTGGCCCTGGTCCTGCTCGCGGCGGTCCAGACCGGTCCAGCGGCGGCCCGAGTTGGCGATGGTGACGCCGACTTCGAGGAGCTGCCTGCGGTCGTACCAGCCACGGAGCTTGGGGCCGACGATGGCCACGTCGTGGCCGAGCTCCTGCTCGTTCTCCACGACGCGCAGCAGCTGGGCCAGGGCGTCGGGCTCCGGGGCGCTGTCGTCGTGCAGCAGCCAGAGCCACTGCTCGGGCTCACCGTGCGGGAGGTCCGGCATGTCGTAGGCGTCGTCGCGCCAGCTGCGGGTGACGGGGTCCCAGCCGCTCGGACGCTTGAGGTAGGGCAGGTCGTCCGGGGTCAGCTCGCCGGCGGTGCGGGACACCTCCTCGACGGCCTGGCCGAAGCCGGTGCGCCGTGCCAGGTGCAGCACGCGGTCGGCGCCGAGCGCCTCGGTGAGCAGCTGGGCGGATTCGTCCGCGCTGCCGGTGTCGGCCGCCACCGCGTTCTGCACGGGGCGGTCCTGGCCGAGCAGCCCGGCGAGCGCCTCGGGCAGCCAGCGGGCGCCGTCGTGGGAGACGAGCACCGCGGTCACGACGTGGCGCGGGAACTCAGGGGTGGCAGCGGCGTCGTTACGGGCTGCCGAATGGCTGTACACGGACATCGAGGTACGGGCCCCGGTTCGATGGACTGCGGTGGACGTCTGTGTCCGGCGGGGACAGCGGGACGTCTCGGACGAGGGCCCACACTAACGGCTGAGCAAGACGGCGGCCCGCCGCCTGTGGATAACCCACCGGCGACGGGCCGTTCCTTACGTAGGAGTGTGTGCCGTTTGGTCTGTGGCACCCACGCGTGTGGACTACTGTTCCGCGTCCGCTTTTCCGTACGACCGTTCTCAGACCGCGGCCTTCTTCAGACGACGCCGCTCCCGCTCGGACAGACCACCCCAGATGCCGAACCGCTCGTCGTTGGCGAGCGCGTATTCGAGGCACTCGGAGCGGACCTCACAGGCGAGGCAGACCTTCTTGGCCTCGCGGGTGGAGCCGCCCTTCTCGGGGAAGAAGGACTCGGGGTCGGTCTGGGCGCACAGCGCGCGCTCCTGCCAGCCGAGTTCCTCGTCCGCGTCGTCGACCAGCAGTTGCTGCACCAGCTCGGTCATGTGCGCCCCTCGTCTGTCTTTCGCGTCCCCGTGATGCTGCCGTTACCGATGTCGGCTGAACGACACGAGTGAAATTACAAGTGTGCCGATCCGGGCCAGTCAAGCCGAGATCTGCTATTGGGCCCCTTATTCACTCTGCGGAACCAAGGCTATGCGGAAAGTGTTCAAATCGGCATAAACCCTGACAGCCCAAGAGGTCCAGGTCAGACGCCCTCCCCTCGCAGAGGAGGACGTCCAGGAGTTCGATCTCGTTCCGACGCAGACCCCGAAGCGAATCTGATCACATTTAGATCACGGGGCCGCGGCGAGGTTTGTTCACCCGGTTGTGCGCCATGTGTCCGGGGAGGCTCCTGAACAAACCTTTCGCCTGCCAGATGAACCGGATGAGGTGAAACATCTTCCACATACCGGACATGCAGTTGACAGTCGAGGTGTGAACCGGTGTCCTTGTGGGCATGCTCGCGAACTTGGCACCCACCTCGACCCGCACCGCCGGGTCCCTCGGTGCTGCCCACGTTCGCTGTAGCTGTTGTTGCTGTTCCAGCTGTTGAGCCCTACCGCGCTCCGGCTGCCTCGCCGCCACTGAGGCGAATCCCCGCCCCTCTCCCGGGGGCCACCGCCCGCACCAGGGCTCCTCCCCGCTCCTGACCCGGGCGGAATCCCCGCTCGAGACCCGGGCGGAAACGGCCAGCGACACCCCAGCACTCTTCCGCCGAGGAACCACCGCATCCATGAACAGCGACAGCGACCTCCAGATCGCCGGCGACATCCTCGAAGTACCGCACCTGCTCCAGCCGCCGCGCGAACACCCCTCCACCGTGGCCGAGTTCGTCGGCCTGGCGCGTTCCATCGCCGCCGACCGCTCCCAGTGGGAGCACCTCGTCCAGTACGACGCGGCCTCGCGCTGGTACCACCGGCTGAGCACGGGGCCCGGCTACGAGGTGTGGCTCCTGTCCTGGGTGCCCGGACAGGGCAGCGGGCTGCACGACCACGGCGGCTCCTCCGGCGTGCTGACCGTCCTGGACGGCGCGCTGACCGAGCACACCGAGCGCGGCACGCGCGCCCTGGGCGCCGGAGCGCAGCGCGCTTTCGCGCCCGGGTACGTCCACGAGGTCGTCAACGACTCGCTCGAACCGGCCGTCAGCCTGCACGTCTATTACCCCGGTCTCACCGAGATGCCGATGCACGCGGCGCGTTGCGCGGTCGCCGAAACCGTGTGACGCGTTCGCGCCCGAACGGGGGCCCGTCGGCACCGAGGTCTCGTAACCGGCTGACGCGTTGTCGTACCCGCCTGCGAGACTGAACCCCATGCGCATTGTGGTTCTGGCAGGCGGTATCGGTGGTGCCCGGTTCCTGCGTGGTCTCCAGCGGGCCGTGCCGGACGCGGACATCACGGTCATCGGCAACACCGGCGACGACATCCACCTCTTCGGGCTGAAGGTCTGCCCGGACCTCGACACGGTGATGTACACGCTCGGCGGCGGCATCAACGAGGAGCAGGGCTGGGGGCGGGCCGACGAGACCTTCCATCTGAAGGAGGAGCTCGCGGCGTACGGGGTCGGACCCGAGTGGTTCGGGCTCGGCGACCGCGACTTCGCGACGCACATCGTGCGGACGCAGATGATGGGCGCGGGCTATCCGCTCAGCGCCGTCACCGCGGCTCTGTGCGACCGGTGGAAGCCGGGCGTGCGTCTCATCCCCATGTCCGACGACCGCGTCGAGACGCATGTCGCCGTGACGCTGCCGGAGGGCGACCCGGCCGGGGCCGTCGGCGAGCGCAAGGCGATCCACTTCCAGGAGTACTGGGTGCGGCTGCGGGCCTCCGTGCCGGCCGAGGCGATCGTGCCGGTCGGCGCCGAGCAGGCGAAGCCCGCGCCCGGGGTGCTCGAAGCCATCGCCGAGGCGGACGTCATCCTCTTCCCGCCGTCCAACCCCGTCGTCTCCGTCGGCACCATCCTCGCCGTGCCCGGCATCCGGGAGGCCATCGCCGAGGCGGGCGTGCCCGTCGTCGGCCTCTCCCCCATCGTCGGCGACGCGCCGGTGCGCGGCATGGCCGACAAGGTGCTGGCCGCGGTGGGCGTCGAGTCCACCGCCGCCGCGGTCGCCGAGCACTACGGCTCGGGCCTCCTCGACGGCTGGCTCGTCGACACGGTCGACGCCTCCGCCGTGGAACGCGTCGAGGCCGCCGGCATCCGCTGCCGGGCCGTCCCGCTGATGATGTCCGACCTCGACGCGACGGCGCGGATGGCGCGTGAGGCGCTGACGCTGGCGGAGGAGGTACGGACGTCATGAACACCGTGGACGCGGCGTTGCCCGACGACGCGGAGCATGCGGGTCGGCACACCGGCGGGGAGCACCCGGGACGGCCCGCCGGCGCGGGCTACCGGGTCTGGGCGCTGGCCGGACTTCCCGAGGTGCGCCAGGGCGACGACCTGGCGAAGCTCATCGCGGCGGCCGAGCCCGGACTCGTCGACGGGGACGTGCTCCTCGTCACCTCCAAGATCGTGTCGAAGGCCGAGGGCCGGACGGTCGAGGCCGCCGACCGCGAGGCCGCCATCGACGCCGAGACCGTCCGGGTCGTGGCACGGCGGGGCCCGCTGCGGATCGTCGAGAACCGGCAGGGGCTCGTGATGGCCGCGGCCGGGGTCGACGCCTCCAACACCCCTTCCGGGACAGTGCTGTTGCTTCCCGAGGACCCCGACGCCTCCGCGGACGCGATCCGTGCGGGACTGCGCGACACCCTGGGCGTCGACGTCGGCGTCGTGATCACGGACACCTTCGGGCGGCCCTGGCGCACCGGACTCACCGATGTCGCCATCGGCGCCGCGGGCGTCCACGTGCTCGACGACCTGCGCGGCGGCACCGACACGCACGGCAATCCGCTCAGCGCGACCGTCGTCGCCACGGCCGACGAGCTCGCCGCCGCCGGTGACCTGGTCAAGGGCAAGACCTCCGGGCTGCCCGTCGCCGTCGTGCGCGGGCTCGCGCACCTCGTGACCGAGGGGGACGGGGCGGGGGCGCGGGCGATGGTGCGTGACGCGCGTGACGACATGTTCCGGCTGGGCACCTCGGAGGCGGTACGGGAGGCGGTGACCCAGCGGCGTACCGTCCGGGCCTTCACCGACGAGCCCGTCGACCCCGGTGCCGTACGCCGTGCGGTCGCCGCGGCGGTGACCGCTCCCGCGCCGCACCACACCACGCCCTGGCGGTTCGTGCTCCTGGAGTCCGCCGAGTCGCGGACCCGGCTGCTCGACGCCATGCGGGACGCGTGGATCGCGGATCTGCGGGGCGACGGGAAGAGCGAGGAGTCCGTCGCCAAGCGGGTCCGCCGGGGCGACGTGCTGCGCGGGGCGCCGTATCTCGTGGTGCCGTGCCTGGTCATGGACGGGTCGCACACGTACGGCGATGTACGACGGGACGGCGCCGAGCGCGAGATGTTCGTGGTCGCCACCGGGGCGGGCGTGCAGAACTTCCTGGTCGCGCTGGCCGGGGAGCGGCTGGGCTCCGCGTGGGTGTCGTCGACGATGTTCTGCCGTGATGTCGTACGCGAGGTGCTGGAGCTTCCGGAGAGCTGGGACCCGATGGGGGCCGTGGCCGTCGGACACGCGGCGGAGGAGCCGAGGGGCCGGCCCGAGCGGGACTCGGCCGACTTCGTCGAGGTCCGCTGACCGGCGGAACGCGCCGCTCCGATGGGCCGGGGCAGTCCCCCTGACCTACCGAGGACGCCCCGGCTGGTTCGGCGAGGGCCGCTGACCCGCCGAACGCCGCGCTGGGCGGTCCGAGGCGGTGCCCTGGCCGGTCGAGAACCCCCAGCCGGCTCCGCAGGCCGCTGACCCGCCGAGGACAGCGCTCCGATCGGCCCGAGGCAGTCCCCTGACCGGCCGAGGACGCCCCCGGCTGGTTCGGCGAGGGCCGCTGACCCGCCGAACGCCGCTTCGGGCGGTCCGAGGCGGTTCGCTGAGGCGTCCGACGCCTTTGCCGTGGGGTGAGCGCCTACTCTCGTAGGACGCCCCGAGTTTCTCTAGGACCTCATTCGTGTCTGGACGTTTCGCTCCCCGGCCGACGCGTACGACTGTGCGCGGCGGGCATGTCGTGCTGCCCGGCGGAGTGCCCCGCCAGACGGCCGAGCCCGGACGCGCTCGTACCTGGACGCCCGACGGGCCGCTCGATCTCGGGCTCGTCCTCGGGCCGCTGCGACGCGGACCCGGCGATCCGACGTTCCGGACGACACCCGACGGCTCCGTGTGGCGGACCAGCCGTACGCCCGCCGGGCCCGGGACACTGCGGGTCGCGCCGCGCGGCGGGGCGGTCCGGGGCGAGGCATGGGGGCCGGGGGCCGACTGGCTGCTCGACCGGCTCCCCGACCTGCTCGGCGCCGCGGACGATCCCGACGCCTTCGAGCCACGGCACCGGCTGGTCGCGCTCGCCCGGCATCGTCGGCCCGGCCTGCGGCTGGTGCGGACCGGGCTCGTGATGGAGTCGCTGATCCCGTCCGTCCTGGAGCAGAAGGTCACCACCGACGAGGCGTACCGGGCGTGGCGGTTGCTCGTCCGGAAGTTCGGCGAGCCCGCGCCGGGGCCCGCGCCCGAGCGGATGTACGTCATGCCGGCGCCTCGGACCTGGGCCTTGATCCCGTCCTGGGAGTGGCACCGGGCCGGGGTCGACAACAAGCGGGCCTCCACGATTCTGCGGGCCGTACGGGTGGCCGCGCGGCTGGAGGAGGCGGTCGGGTTGGACCCCGTACAGGCGCAGCAGCGGCTGGAGTTGGTGTCCGGGATCGGGCCGTGGACGTCCGCGGAAGTGGTGCAGCGCAGTCATGGCGCGGCGGATTCCGTGACCGTGGGGGATCTTCATCTGCCGGGGATCGTCGGGTACGCGCTGGCCGGGGACCGGGACGCGGACGACTCCGTCATGCTGGAGCTGCTGGAGCCCTATGCCGGGCAGCGGCATCGGGCCGCCCGGTTGATTCTGCTGGCCGGGCGTACGCCGCCGCGGCGTACGCCGAAGATGCCTCGCGGGGACATCGGGCGGCTGTAGGCGGCCCTGGCTTCTGCCGTCTCCGCCGGCCGTCCCCGGCGCCCGGCGCCCCGCCCCTGGTTCTCGACTCCCGGCTCCCGGCTCCCGGCTCCCGGTTCTCGACTCCCGGCTCCCGGCTCCCGGGTCCTTGTTCCGCCCGGCTCCAGGCAAGTGTGGCTTCCGCGCGTGAGCGCCCGCGGCTCGCGTCATCCTCCGCCCCGGCAGGTTGTCGCCCCCTCCGCCCCTACCCGTCCCGTACCTGGGGCTCCGCCCCAGCCCCCGCTCCTCGAACGCCGGAGGGGCTGGATCTTGCCCCCGCAGCCGAAAACGCGCCGGGGAAGCAGCTGAAGCGTGCCGCCGCAGCCAAAGGGTGCCGGAGAGGCGAAACACCCCCGGAGGGGCTGGAACCAAGTTCCAGCCCCTCCGGGGGTGTGCTTCGGTTTCTACTGGTCCGACGAGAAGCGCAGGGTGCCGCCCGGGATGCGGGCGTCGCACCAGACGCGGACTCCCTCACGGAGTTCGTTGTCGGGGCCGACGACCGCGCCGTCGCCGATGACCGTGCCGGTGAGGATGGTGCGTTCGCCGATGCGGGCGCCGACACCGACGAAGGAGTCGGTGATGACGGCGCCGGGCTCGACGACGGCGCCGGCCAGTACGGTGCTGCCGGTGATCCGGGCGCCCTCGCCGACGCGGGCGCCCTCGCCGACCACCGTGCCGCCGGTCAGCTTGGCGTCGGGGGCCACGGTGGCCGTGGGCAGGACCAGGCGGTCACCGCAGCGGCCGGGGACGGCCGGGGACGGAGCGCGGCCGAGCACCAGGTCGGCGGAGCCGCGGACGAAGGCCTGAGGGGTGCCCAGGTCCAGCCAGTAGGTGGAGTCCACCATGCCCTGGAGGTGGGCGCCGGTGGCCAGGAGCTCCGGGAAGGTCTCGCGCTCGACCGAGACCGGGCGGCCCTCGGGGATCGTGTCGATCACCGAACGGCGGAAGACGTACGCCCCCGCGTTGATCTGGTCGGTGACGATCTCCTCGGGGGTCTGCGGCTTTTCGAGGAAGGCTGTGACGCGCCCGGTGGCGTCGGTGGGGACCAGACCGAACGCACGCGGGTCCTCCACCCGGGTGAGATGGAGGGAGACGTCCGCACCCGTCGTCTCGTGGGTCGCCACCAGCGCCGGGATGTCCAGGCCCGTGAGGATGTCGCCGTTGAAGATCAGGACCGGGTCGTCGGGGCCCGAGTGCAGCCGGGACGCCACGTTGCGGATGGCACCGCCCGTGCCGAGCGGCTCGTCCTCGGTGACGTACTCGATGTGGAGGCCCAGTGAGGAACCGTCACCGAAGTACGGCTCGAAGACCTCGGCGAGGTAGGAGGTCGCCAGCACGATGTGCTCGACGCCCGCCGCGCGCGCCCGCGCCAGCTGGTGCGTGAGGAAGGGGACCCCGGCCGCCGGAACCATCGGCTTGGGCGTGTGCACCGTGAGAGGGCGCAGCCGGGTGCCTCTGCCGCCGACCAGGAGGATCGCTTCTGTCACCTGTCGTCTCTGCTTCCTGCCGGGACCGGCCGAACTGTCTTTCGGCCGGCCAGTGTATGCAGACCGTTCGATGGCGCCTTCGATGGCCGTGCGGTGTCCTTCGACGGGCCTCTGTCGTGACTTCAGGTGATCCCTGCCGGAACCGGCCCGGCCGAACCGTGTCGGCCGGGCCTGGTCCGGGTCCTGTCTACCGGCCCTGGTAGCGGGCCGCCGTCGTCCTGGCCGAGCCGAGCTTGCCGTAGAGGAGCCGTCCGGGGCACTCCGTGGCGAACCCGTCCCGATGGCCGGAGATCACATTCAGTCGTACGTTCTTTCCCTTTCGGTAGAGATTGCCACCGGCCGACTTCAGGTATGTCTTGCCACGCGGATTGGCACCGAAGAGGCCGAGTTTCCATGCCGTGAGCCGGGCGATGGCCTTGAGCGCGGCGTCGGTCGGCTTCGTCTTGCCGAAACTGCCGATCACGGCGATCCCCATGCTGTTCGTGTTGAACCCGCGGGTGTGGGCGCCCATGACCGCCTTCGCGACGCCGCCGGCCCGGCCTTCGTAGATGTTTCCGCACTTGTCGACGAGGAAGTTGTAGCCGATGTCGCGCCAGCCACTGCTCACGACGTGGTAGCGGTAGATACTGCGGATGATGGAAGGGACCTGCGAGCAGCTGTACTTGTTGCCCGACGCCGTGTGGTGCACGAAGGCCGCCTTGACCGTCTTCGTGTAGAGGAAGCCGCGCTCGCGCAGGTTCTCGTTCGCGCCCCAACCGCGGCGCGTGATGATGCTGGGCCGCGGGCCGATGTACGGCATCGCGCGCTGTTCGGCCACGTCGTCGGGGAAGTACGTGCGCTCCGTCTCCTCCCGGGAGAGCGCGGTGATCTCGGTGGCGCCCGCCTTCGGGTCCGTCCCCGAGTTGCCGTCCGACGCGCCCGCGTGCACGCCCTTCGCGCGCATGCCCGAGGGCACGCCCCCGGCCCGCCCGGTCGTCCGGACGTCCGGGCGTGGGGGACCCCCGCCGGGATCGACCAGTTCGAGGCGCAGGCCGCCCGGCAGCGGGGAGTGCGCCGGGGCGGCCACGCGTTCCTCCCCCGGGCTCTCCCGCACACCCTCCTCCGCGGTGTCCGTGGCGTCCCGCGCCGACTGCTCCGCGTCGACGCGGACTTCGACGCCGTCCGAGTCGCCCACCCACAGGGGGGCGGTGGAGCCGTGCACCCGGCGCGACGCGCCTTCGGGGGTGTCCGGGTCCGCGGCGTGCTCGTCGTTGTGGGTCTCGACGTCCTGCCAGTCGGACCAGTGGCCGGTGCCGGTCTCCCGGGTGCGGACCCGGACACGGCCGTTCAACTCACTGTTCGGGTCGTCCCAAACGACGCCGACCAGGGAGAACGGCCGTACGTCGCGGCGGGCGAGGCCCTGTTCGGGTGCGGCCGGGCCGAGGGCCCGTTCACCGGTGAGCGGGACGAGGGGCAGGGACTGGGTGCTGCCGGAGGCGGCGGCCGCGGCTGTCACCGCCGACGGCCCCGCCTGTGCCGGGGCGGGCAGGGCGAGCGGAAGGGCGAGAGCGGCCGCGCAGGTGACGCCGACCGAGGAAGCAAGGAATCCACGCATGCTCCTGATCCTGAACATAGTCATACATATCTGTCCATCGCGGACTTGACGGACCGTCGGAGCACGCTCGGCCGAACCGGTGGCGCGCTCGGGCCGTGCCGCGCGGCGCCCCCGCGTACGCTTGCGCGCGTGAAAGCCACCGACCGCACCCCCGCCGACCTGCTGCGATCCGCGCTCTCCGAGGACCCGGCGCGTCCTCTGGTGACCTTCTACGACGACGCGACGGGCGAACGGGTCGAATTGTCCGTGGCCACCTTCGCCAATTGGGTGGCCAAGACCGCCAACCTGCTCCAGGGCGAGCTGTCCGCCGAGCCCGGCGAGCGGGTCGCGCTGCTGCTGCCCGCGCACTGGCAGACGGCGGTGTGGCTGCTCGCCTGCTC
The DNA here is from genome assembly GCF_055567635.1 of Streptomyces sp. NPDC026500. NCBI lineage: Bacteria > Bacillati > Actinomycetota > Actinomycetes > Kitasatosporales > Streptomycetaceae > Streptomyces > Streptomyces sp. NPDC026500. The sequence goes on from NZ_JBVHQB010000018.1 coordinate 28,629, forward strand.
CTCGGTGGGCGTCGTCGCGGACGTCGGGGGCGATCCGGCCGCCGCCGACCACGTCGTCGCGGGCCCAGGGCGCTTCGAGGCCGGCCTCGCCTGTTCCGGTGAGCGCGTCGCCCTCTCGCTCGCGCCGCTCGGCCGCCGCTTCCCGACACCGCCCGCGGGCTATGCCGACTACGCCGTGGAGGTGCCGAGCCAGGGCGACCGGTTCGCGCCGTACGCGCCGGTCGATCCGGAGGAGCGGGCGCTGATCGTCGCCGGGGCCGCGTACACGGGCGCGGAGGTCGTGGACCAGGCCCGGACCGATGCTCCCGGGCTGGATCTGACGGGGCCCGGTTCACGCATCCTGTCGGCGCTCTCGTACGACACCTGGGAGGGCCTGGCCGCGGGGCTGTACGCACCGCTCGCCACCGGCGGATCCGTGGTGCTGTGCCGCAATCTCGATCAACTGGGCGACGACTCGCTCGCCCGGCGGATCGAGAGCGAGCGCGTGACCGCGACGGCTCGCTAGGGCCTGTCCGACCATTCACGTCGGATCGGACCCTGGCGTCCGGTGCCGTGCATCGCAAGGCGGAGTCTCGCCCTCGTACCGGTCGTAATCGGGCGTGCCCGACACCGCGGCGTGGGGGTCCCCCCTGCTCGAAGAGCTTGGGGGAGCGGTGCCAGGCGTCGCGGGCCCGGCGGGAAGGGCCAGACAGGCCCTAGGGGCGTCACCCGGCGGGCGAGCGAGAGGTGCCGCCCGGGCGGAGGTCAACGACGGGCGCCGCCAGGACGCAGGCCCACGCGACGTCGCCCGGACAGCGGCCGTGCCGCGCGCCCGGCCGTGGCGACCGGCTCGCCCCCACCCGTGGCCCGCCAGGAGTGCCGCCCGTGCCGGGCGCGTCCCCCGTTCGGCCCATCACCGGCCCCCCTCACCAGCCACATCGGGACATGGTCGTAGGAGCAGCCAGACACGCTCGTACGCCATGAGGGGTGGTGGTCCCGACGTGACCGACACCGCAGGCACTCCCTCCGGACGCCCAGGGGGGCCGGGGCTCGGAGCGTCGCCCACCGGGGCCGGGGTCGTACGCCGGCGGCGGCGCTGGCTGCGCTACACGGCGACCGGGGTGGCCGTGCTGGTCCTCGGCACCGTGGGGGTCGGCTGGGCCGCGTACGAGAAGCTGAACGGGAACATCACCGCCGACAACGACGCGGCCGCCGAGCTCGCCCGGTACGAGAAGGAACGGCCCACCGCGCTGGTGCGCGGCGCGCAGAACATCCTGCTGATCGGGTCGGACTCGCGCTCGGGGGCCGGGAACAGGAAGTACGGCCGCGACTCCGGGACGGAGCGGTCCGACACCACGATCCTGCTGCACCTGTCGGCGAACCGGCGCAGTGCGACCGCCATGTCACTTCCCCGCGACCTGATGGTGGACGTGCCGGGCTGCCGGCGCCCGGACGGCACCCGTACCGAGCCCATGTTCGCGATGTTCAACTACGCCTTCCAGGTGGGCGGTTCGGCCTGCACGATCCGTACCGTCGAAAAGCTCACGAACATCCGTGTCGACCATCACATGGTGGTGGACTTCCATGGCTTCAAGGACATGGTCGACGCGGTGGACGGCGTCGAGGTGTGCCTTCGGAAGCCGATCAATGACAAGGCGGCGAAGCTGAAGCTGCCCGCGGGCAAGGTCGTGCTCAACGGCGAGCAGGCGCTCGGCTATGTGCGCGCCCGCAAGAGCATCGGCAACGGCAGCGACACCGACCGTATGGACCGCCAGCAGATGTTCCTCGGGGCGCTGGTCAACAAGGTGCGCAGCAACGATGTCCTGCTCAACCCGGCGAAGCTGTATCCGGTGCTGGACGCGGCCACCTCGTCGCTGACTACCGACCCGGGGCTCGCGAGTCTGCGCGGCCTGTACGACCTGGTGCGCGGAATGCGCGACATCCCCACGGAAAGCATGCAGTTCCTGACGGTGCCCCGGACGTCCTATGTCCTCAACGCCAACCGTGATCAGCTCGTGGAGCCCGAGGCGGCCCGGCTCTTCGCGCGGCTGCGCGCGGACCGTCCGGTGGCGGTCGCGAAGGAACCGCCCCAGCGGCTCGCCCAAGGCCAATCGCCGCATTCCGTAAGTCTGTACGGCAACTCCTTCCGTGACTACGAAGAGGAGTCGCCCGGCGACGGAATGTCGATGGTAATAGGAGCTGCCGGCCTCACCGGGACACCCGATCCGACACCGACTTTCCGGGGTAACACGGCGGCCCAGGACGCTTGCGGGTAAAGCGCGCGCCAAGGCGGGGAACAGCTGAGCTAAGAACTCTCTGAAAATGGGGCGGATTGCCCGGTTGTAGGGAAGTTGAATTTGTCACGGTCGTCGCTCGACGCTGAACTGGGCGGATAGTGTGAGCGATCCGGTGCACCCGGCCACGAGGTCCGTCCTGGAGGTCGCGCACTGCTTGACCGAGACCCGAGCGCCTTTTGAGGGGGAAAAGGCGCCGCGTGGCCCCGACGGAGGATTCAGACAACCGTGGACGCGCAAGGCCGTGGGCGGGCGGACAACATCGACCCCGCAGACCAGTGGGTGCTCAACCCGAACACCGGTGAATACGAACTGCGACTGACCCCTTCCGGAGCGCAGTCGGGAGTGCCGCGACCGCGGAGGGGTACACCCTCCGCCGCGGCGCGCACCCGAAGCGCTCCGGGCAGGGATCGCGCGGCACCGGGCCGGGACCGTGACGCACCAGGACGGGACCGTGACGCACCCGGCACCGATGTGCCGGGGCCGCGCCGACGACGCGGCGAGCCGCCGGAACCTCTTCCTGGGCGGCGGCGCGGGCGCACCAAGGCGCCCAAGAAGTCGAAGGCGAAGAAGATACTGCTCTGGACCGGCGGCAGCATGGCGCTGGTCCTGGTGGCTGTTTCGGGCGCCGCCTATGCCTACCTCAAGCACCTTGAGGGCAACGTCCAGACGACGGACGTCGGCACATCGGGCAAGAGCGGCTTCAGCAAGGACGAGGCCTTCAACCTCCTCATCATCGGCACCGACAAGCGCACCGGTGCGGGCAACTCGGGATACGGCGACAAGGGCAGTGTCGGGCACGCCGACACGAACATCCTTCTGCATGTCTCCAAGGACCGGACGAACGCGACCGCGCTGAGCATTCCGCGCGACCTCATCGTCGACGTCCCCGAGTGCAGGACGAAGGAGCCGGACGGCACCGAGAAGATCATCAAGGGCACGGACAACGTCCGCTTCAACACCAGCCTCGGGCAGGACGAGCGGAACCCGGGCTGCACGATGGACACCGTCAAGGCGGTCACCGGCATCACGGTCGACCACTTCATGATGGCCGACTTCAACGCGGTGAAGACGCTGACCAGCGCGGTGGGCGGTGTCGAGGTCTGTCTCGCCAAGAACGTGGACGACGCCAACTCGCACCTCAAGCTCTCCGCCGGCAAGCACGTCATCGAGGGCGAGCAGGCCCTCGCCTTCGTCCGCACCCGGCACAGCTTCGGCAACGCGGGCGACCTCGACCGCATCAAGGTGCAGCAGCAGTTCATCGGCTCCCTGATGCGCAAGATGAGTTCGAGCGACACCCTCACCAGCCCCACCAAGCTGTTCAAGCTGGCCGAGGCCGCCACCAAGGCGCTCACCGTGGACACCGGCATCGGCAACGTGAACACGCTCAAGGACATGGCCCTGGAGCTGAAGAAGGTGCCGCCGAAGAACATCACCTTCACCACGGTCCCGGTGAGGGACAACCCGGCGGAGGTGGTCCACGCGACGGTCGTGGTCGACCAGTCGTCGGCACCCGCCGTCTTCGACGCGATCAAGAACGACGTCTCCTTCACCGCGGTGAAGCAGAAGGAGAAGAAGGAGAAGGCCGCGGTGGCCGCCCGCCTCAAGGGCTCCCGTTCCGCCGCGTCCGACGTCCGCGTCGACATCTACAACGGCGGCGCAGAGGCCGGCTCCGCGCAGAAGACTCTTGACTGGCTGCAGAACACCGAGGGCGTGCTCAAGTCCAGCCAGCTGGGTAACGCTGCTGAAACCCTCAGCAAGACGACCTTGGAGTACTCTCCCGACCAGGCCGACCAGGCACGCAAACTGGCGGATCTGATGGGGCTGTCCGGTTCCGCGTTGAAGCCCGGCAAGAGTGAGAAGAACTCACAGGGGCTGCCCGCGATCGTGCTGACCCTGGGCAAGGACTTCAAGGGGGCCGGAGTGCCTTTGAGCGCTCCGACGAAGGCGCCGGACGTGGAGAAGTCCACGGCGGACAAAACGGTGTGCGCGAAGTGACCTAACGGGTCCGTCAAGCGTCCTACAGGACGCGAGAAGCGTCCGGCCGGGGCGCGAAAGCGTCCGGCCCGGGCGCGCGACGGACCCGTTTGTCAGGCGCAGGGTGGGGAGAGGCTGAGAGATGGCGCAAAGCAGTGTGCGTGGGGAGGGAGCACGACCCCGTGACCCGCAAGCCGGCGAACTGGGCTGGGACGACAGCATGTACGACGAGGGCGGCGAGCCCGTTCGTACGGCGGCCGACGGCCGCACCCGGCCCGACGGCGACGGCGTTCGACCGGCCGACGACACCATGCCGCTCAGTCCCCAGGGACAGGACCGGCACAGCGGGGGCGACGGCGGAGGGCGGCACGGGAACGAGGGCCGCCCCCGTCGCAGACGTCGAATACTGCGCTGGTCGGCGATGGTGCTTGCGGTCCTGATACTCGGCACGGCCGGCGCCGGATATCTCTACTACCAGCACCTGAACGGCAATCTCAAGAAGGACGACCTGAACATCGGCGACGCGAAGGACCGCGCCGCCAAGTCGAAGCCGAACGCGGCGGGCCAGACCCCGCTGAACATCCTCCTGATCGGTTCGGACGCCCGGAACACGACCGAGAACCAGAAGCTCGGGGGCGCGAAGGACACGTTCGACACACCGGCCCGCGCGGACGTCCAGATGCTGCTGCACCTGTCGGCGGACCGCAGCAACATGTCGGTCGTGAGCATGCCGCGCGACACCCTGCTCCAGATACCCAACTGCACCGACCCCAACACCGGCAAGACGTACGCCGCGAGCACGTCGCTCGCGATGACGAACGACTCGCTGGGCCGCGGCGGCCCCGGCTGCACGGTCGCCACCTGGGAGAAGCTGACCGACATCCACATCGACCACTTCATCATGGTCGACTTCGCGGGTGTGGTGTCGATGGCCGACGCGATCGGCGGCGTCCCCGTCTGTGTGGACGCCAACATCTACTCGCACACCTCCTCCGGTCACGGCTCCGGGCTGAAGCTCAAGGCGGGCACGACGTCCGTCAAGGGCAAGCAGGCCCTGCAGTGGCTGCGGACGCGGTACGGCTTCGAGGACGGCAGCGACATCTACCGGACCAAGGCCCAGCACCAGTACATGAACTCGATGGTGCGCCAGCTGCGCGAGAACGCCACGCTGAGCAACCCGGGCAAGCTGCGGGGCCTCGCGGAGACGGCCACCAACGCGCTGACCGTGGACAAGGGTCTGGGCACGGTGACCAAGCTCTACGACCTCAGCAACGAGCTGAAGAAGGTCCCGACCAAGCGCATCACCATGACCACCATGCCGTGGGTGTACTCCGCCGACGGCAACCGGGTGCTCCCCAAGCAGACGGACGCGGACCAGGTCTGGCGCCTCCTGCGCGAGGACATCGCGCTGGACGGCAAGGACAAGAAGAAGGCCCCCGCCGAGAAGACGTCCTCGGATCCGGCCGCGGCGGACGACAAGATCGCGGTGCAGGTGCAGAACGGCACGCGCACCAGCGTGCTCGCGCCGGTCCCCGGACGCGCGAGCGCGGTGACCGAACTACTCGTCGGCAAGGGCTTCACCGAGTCGAAGGCCGACCTGTCGGCGGCGACCGCCGAGGCCACCACGGTGATCCGCTACCCGAGCGCCGATCTGGAGGGTGACGCCCTGCGGGTCGCCAAGGCCCTGGGTGTGTCGACGCACGCGGTGGAGCAGTCGGCGGACGTCTCCGGCGTCACGCTGGTCGTCGGCGCCGACTGGCGGGACGGCACGGAGTACAAGGCACCTGCGGACGACGACTCGACGCCCGCGTCCGCGAAGCTGGACAAGGGCTCGGACACCGGCGCCTGCATGCACGTCAACCCGGACTACACCTGGTCGTAGGACCGTGCCGCAAACGGCAGTTGGGCCCCTCTCGAAGTCGAGAGGGGCCCAACTCATTTACGGACGTGTCCAGTTGAAGCCGAAAGCGGACTCGGTCGCAGCCGGACGGGCCCAGTTGGAACCACCGAGGATCGCGGGACGCCGGGGCGCGATGACCTTCGAGCGCCAAGGAGGCCCTTCCCGGATGTCTGCTCAGCGGGTCCCGACGACGACCGCCGGCCGACGCGATGCGACGACCTTCTTCGCCAGGGACTTGGGGCTCGTCAGGAAGCCCCAGCCCCACGACATGTGCATGGTGGCGAGGGCGACCGGGATCTGCAGGCGGGCCTTGAGGGACAGACCCCTGCCCGCCGGGAGCGAGCCCGCGGCGATGGCGGCGAGGTAACCGGCAGGGACGACGAAGGCCCACGGGGTCAGGGCGGCGCCGACCACGACGCCCGCCGCTATCGCGCACACCGCGGTCGGCGGGGCGAGGTAGCGCAGGTTGATGGAACCCTCGTGGTAGCGGGCGACGACGTGCCGCCAGCGGCCGTAGTCCTTGTACTGCTTGGCGAGCGCCTTGACGGACGGCCGCGGCCGGTAGGACACCTTGAGTTCGGGCGAGAACCAGATCAGCCCGCCCGCCTCCCGGATCCGGAAGTTCAGCTCCCAGTCCTGGGCGCGGATGAACTCCTCGTTGTAGCCGCCCTGCTGCTCCAGGGCCTCGCGCCGGAACACCCCGAGATACACGGTCTCGGCCGGGCCCGCCTCACCGCCGGTGTGGAAGGCCGCGTTGCCCACGCCGATCTTCGACGTCATGGCGGCGGCGACGGCGTGCTCCCAGTCGTTCTCGCCCTCGGCGTGCATGATCCCGCCGACGTTCTGCGCGCCGGTCTCCTCCAGGAGGCGTACGGCGGTGGCGATGTAGTTCGGGGAGAGGATGCCGTGCCCGTCGACGCGCACGACGACGGGGTGCCGGGACGCCTTGATCGCGGCATTCAGCGCCGCGGGCGTCCGGCCGGTCGGGTTCGGCACGGTGTGGACCCTCGGGTCCTCGCGGACGAGTTCGGCGGCGATCTCGTCCGTCCGGTCCGTGGAGGGACCGATGGCGATCACGACCTCCATCTCGCCGTCGTACCGCTGCGCCAGGATCGCTTGGACGGCCCCGCGCAGATGCCGCTCCTCGTTGAGGACGGGCATGATCACAGAAACGGCGGGGGACCGCACGTCAGGCTTCTCGCTCATCGGAGCTCACGTTACCGCGAACGGGGGACACGGTCGCGCGCCGCCCGGCGTAAGGGCCGGGCCGCAGATCGTATGGGCCTACCGTGCTCACGGATCCCCACGCCGAGCGGAACGCGGCCCGGCCGGCCCCGCGGAACGCATCCCTCCCCCGTCCAGCCTCGCGGAGGTGTCCCCCTTGCCCACGCCGCCCCGCTCCCCCGTCCGCCCTCAGCGCCCCCCGCGACCGTCTCCCGCACGGCGTCCCGCCCGGCGCTCCGACGGACGCCCCGTACGCCCCGTACGGCGCAAGAAGCCGCGCTGGGCCATGCGGGCGGTGACCACCGTCTCCGTGGTGGTCCTCGCCTCGGCGGGCATCGGGCACGCGGTGCTGAGCAGCCTGGACGCGGACATCGCCCGGGTCGACCCGTTCAAGGACATGAAGAACCGGCCCGAGGCCGGCCACGGCATGAATCTTCTGCTGGTCGGCACCGACGGCCGGGAGAAGATCACCGAGGCGGAGCGGCGGAAGTACCGGCTCGGCGGCGCGCCCTGCCACTGCACCGACACGGTCATGATCGTGCACATCTCGGAGGACCGGGAGCGCGCCAGCATCGTCAGCCTGCCACGCGACTCCTACGCCGAGGCACCCGCGCACACCGACGCGGTCACCGGCGAACGGCACGGCGCCCACCCCCTCAAGCTGAACGCGGCGTACGCGGAGGGCGGCCCGACCCTGACCGTGCGGACCGTCGAGAACATGACCCACGTGAAGATCGACCACTATCTGGAGGTCGACTTCACCAGCTTCATGAAGACGGTGGACGTGCTCGGCGGCGTCCGTATCTGCACCGTGCAACCACTGAAGGACAGATACACCGGCCTCGACCTGACGGCCGGCTCGCATCTGCTGGGCGGCGGGCAGGCCCTGCAGTACGTACGGTCCCGGCACACCGACGGCTCCTCCGACCTCGGCCGGATGAAGCGCCAGCAGCGCTTCCTGGCGGCGCTCGTCGGACAGGCCACGTCGTCCGGGGTGCTGCTGAACCCGATGAAGTTCCGTGACGTGACGCGGGCGGTGCTGGGCTCGGTGCGGGCCGACAAGGGCTTCGGCACGGACGAGCTGCTGGATCTGGGCCGGGCGATGCGGAACTTCTCGCCGTCCTCGTCCGAGTTCACGACCGTGCCGATCGGGCAGATGGCCTATGTCGTCAAGGGCATCGGCTCCACCCTGAAATGGGACGGGCCGAAGTCGAGGAAGCTCTTCGAGTCACTGCGCGCCGACAAGCCGCTCGCGGCGCCCCGGTCGCCCCGGGCCCCGCGGCCCCAGACCGTCCGGGTCGCGGTGGCCCCGCAGCAGATCCGGGTCCAGGTCGAGAACGGGACCGCCACGACGGGGCTCGGCAAGCGGGTCGACGGCGCGCTCGCCGCCACCGGCTTCCGGACGACGGGCCGGCCCGCCACGGCCCCCGACCGCACGGTCCGGCGCACCGTCGTCGCGTACGACCCCCGCTGGGACCGCTCGGCGAAGTCGCTCGCGGCCGCGCTGCCCGGTTCCGAGCTGCGCGCGGTCGCCGGGCAGGGCCCGCTGCTGAAGGTGATCGCCGGTACGGACTTCAAGCAGGTCACGCGGGTACGGGCGGAGGATCCGTACCAGGGGGAGTCCGGGGCGGCGACCGGGGTGGTGACCGGGGACCAGGTGGTCTGTCCATGACCCGGGACGCCCGACCGGGGCCCGCCGGGCCGCCGGCCCCTCACCCGGCCCTGCCTCGTCGGTGCCCGGTCGTCGAGGCTCGTTCGCCGAGGCCTCGTCGTCGTGCCCTACGTCGTGCCTAGTCGTCGAGGCCTTCCGCCGCGCGCTTCTCGCGGAGTTCCATGATCGCGCGACGGCGGGCCAGCCGGTGGGTGCGGCGGATCTGGGCCTCCTGGTAGCGGCGCTCGTCTCGCTCGGTCTCGGCGATGACCTGCGGGACCCGGCGGGGCTTGCCGTCGGCGTCGACGGCGGCGAAGACGAGATAGGCCGAGCCGACCTGCTGAGGCGGCGTGGACTCGTTCCAGCGCTCGGCGAGGACCCGGACGCCGACCTCCATCGAGGTACGTCCGGTCCAGTTCACCTGGGCCTTCACATGGACCAGGTCGCCCACGCGGACGGGCTCCAGGAAGGCCATCTCGTCCATCGAGGCGGTGACCGCGGGCCCGCCGGAGTGCCGCCCCGCCACCGCGCCCGCCGCGTCGTCGACCAGCTTCATGATCACCCCACCGTGCACGGAGCCCAGAAGGTTCGTGTCGTTGTGGGTCATGATGTGGCTGAGGGTGGTCCGGGACGCCGAGGTCGGCTTGCCCGGTATGTCGGATTCCGGGTTGGGAGCCTGGTCTGTCATGTCCTCCACCTTATGCCGGGGCGCGCGGCCGTCGCTTTGCATCAGCTCTGCAACAGGCGTGACCCAGATCTCCCAGCTCTCTTGTAAGACTCATAGTGGAGAGCTGCACACTGGTCGGCATGAACGATTGGCCTGGGGGCACCTCCCGTCCGAGCGAGTTCGAGGGTGGGGGAGGGTGGCCCGACGACAACCGCAGCAACCGCTACGGACGCGGCAGCGCGGGCGCACAGCCCGAGAGCGCCCGCGTCATGCGACAGGTCCGCCGTGGGCCGGCCGCACCCGCTCCGGGCCAGGACGCGCCGCCGTACGGCGGCGGTGTGCCCCGTCAGCCGTCGTACGTCGACGGCCAGGGCTACGACAACGGCCAGGGCTACGACAACGGCTACGACTCCGGCTACAACAGCGGCCATGTGTACGGGAACCCCAACGGGCCCGGCGGTCCGCAGGGCCCCGGCGGTGGCAGCGCGTACCCGCAGCGCTCCGCGCCGAACTGGCGGCGCCGGATCAAGTGGACCGCGATCACGCTGGTCACCGCGCTGGTCGTGGTCTCCGTCGGCACGTACTTCTGGGCGGACTCCAAGCTCCACCGTGACGTGGATCTCTCCAAGGTCATAGACAGGCCGGAGACCGGCCAGGGCACGAACTATCTGATCGTCGGTTCCGACAGCCGCGCCGGCCTGTCCGCCGCGGACAAGAAGAAGCTGCACACCGGCTCCGCCGAAGGCAAGCGCACCGACTCGATGATGATCCTGCACACCGGGAGCAACGGCTCGACGCTGCTCTCGCTGCCGCGTGACTCGAACGTCACGATCCCGAAGTTCCAGGGCTCCGAGTCCGGCAAGATCAAGGGCCCGCTGGGCCAGAACAAGCTGAACGCCGCCTACGCCTTCGACGGCCCCACGCTCCTGGTCCGGACCATCGAGTACAACACCGGTCTGCACATCGACCACTACGTGGAGATCGGCTTCGCCGGGTTCGCGGGCATCGTCGACGCGGTCGGCGGGGTCGACATGACCCTCGACCAGGGCTTCAAGGACAAGTACTCCGGCGCCGACTTCAAGGCGGGCAAGCAGACGCTGAACGGCGAGCAGGCCCTCGCCTTCGTCCGTACCCGGCACGCGTTCGCCGCGTCGGACCTGCAGCGCACCAAGAACCAGCAGAAGTTCCTGGCCGCCCTGGCCCACCAGGTCGCCACCCCCTCGACGGTCCTGAACCCCTTCAAGCTCTACCCGACGATGGGCGCGGGCCTCGACTCGCTGGTCGTCGACAAGGACATGAGCCTGTGGGACCTGGCCGACATGTTCTGGGCCATGAAGGGCGTCACCGGCGGCGACGGCAAGTCCATGAACATGCCGATCTCCGGTTCCGTCGGCGGCAACCTCGTCTGGGACAAGGCGAAGATGAAGACGCTGGTGAACGAATTCAAGAACGACGAGCCGGTCACGGTGTCGAGCAACTGACCCACCTCCACGCGCCGTTGCCGGCGAGCTGACCCACTGCCACCTGTGGTCGCCGGCCGACTGACCCACCGACACCGCCGCCTCCGGCCGGTGTCGGTGGGTCAGTTGCGTAGGGTGATGCGGCCCCGAGTGCGCGGGCCGTCGAATTTGGAGCGGTCGACGACGGGCCTCGGCGCCGGTTCCGCGGCCATGAGGCGGATGGTGTCGCGGCCCGCCAGGGCGGTGCACCACTGGGCCAGGTGGGGGCGGGTGCCACGCGGCCCCGACGCCTCCTCCCACAGGCCCCGGACCGCGTCGGCCCGCCGGTCGTCGAGCACGCCGGACAGCGGCCGCAGGGGCTTGCCGGGCGCCAGGTACGCGTCCTGGCTCAGGACACGGCCCACCACCAGCGCCGCCTTGTAGCGGTCGCTGTCCACCGTGGCGGTGCCGGCGGCGGCCAGCGGGTCGTGCCAGTCGGGGGTGTCCGCCTGTTCCAGGACCGGGGGCCGGCCGGCCAGGCGTACGCCGTCGCAGTCCAGGAGATACGGGGCGGGTCCGGGCCGGACGGTCCAGAGCACGTTCGCGTGGGACACGTCACCGACGACCAGCCCCAGGGTGTGCAGCCGGCGGAGGAGTCCGAGGACGGCGACCACCAGCGCGTACCGCTCGGCGGGCGACGGCTGCGCCACGTTCTGCCAGGCCGGCCTCGGCGGCCGGAGCAGATAGGACAGGTCGGTCAGCCGGGCCTCGCCGCGCGAGGTCCGCCAGGTCATGGAGTCCGGCGCGCGGCGCATCAGGAAGCCCGTCGCCCTGCCGCCGTCCATGACCCGGCACAGCGGCCACGCCGTCTCCCGGTCCAGCCGCTCCCGGTCGCCCGGGGCGAGCCCCTGACGCAGCGCGACGAGTGCCGCGAGTTCCCCGGCGTCGGCCTTCCCCGGCTCGCGGTAGCTCTTGTACAGCAGCCGGGCGGGACCGACGACGTCGAACACCTCGCCCTGGCCGCCGTCGCCGACGCGCACTCCGAGGGTGAGCGAGCCGAGGGGCACGTCGGCGCCGTCGTCGGCGCTCACGGCACGGCCTCCCACAGGACGACGGCGGTGCGGTCGTCGTCGTACGACTTCACCCGGTACTGCAGCTGCCACAGGAAGTCGGCCGGTCCCGGCACGGCCCCCTTCCCCCAACCGGACCACAGGAAGTCCCGCATCCCGGCGTCCCCCGCGAGCGGCGTCGACAGGCCGTCCGTGCACAGGACGAGGACGTCGCCGGGCAGGGCCGGGGCGAGGAGACAGGCGCGGGCGCGGTGCCCGTGCGGCAGGGCGGCGGTGCGGGTGTCGATCATTCCGTCGCCGTCGTGCTCGGGGTCGGTGAGGGACAGGTTCCACTCGCCGTCGCGCAACAGCGCCGTACCGCCGTCGCCGACGGCCAGGAAGCCGCGGATGCGCACGCGGGGGTCGAGCGGGACGAGCAGGGCCCGCAGGGTGGTGGCGTACGCGGCGGGGTCGTCGCCGTGCTCGCGGGCTCGGTGCGCGAGCAGGGTCGCGACCCGTCCGACCGCGATGTCCACCAGTACGGCGAACCCCGGCTGGTCGCCCGCGCGCAGGGTCTCGGCGAGTTCCGCGGACACGCTGTCCAGCTCCATCGCGGCGAGCCGGCAGGCCTCCTGGGAGCCGACGTGCGAACGGGCCGCCGATCCCACGCCGTCCGCCACCGCGAGCAGCAGCAACCCGTCCGCGCCGGGCGCCCCGAGGCGCACCACCGCCAGGGAGTCCTGGCGCGGCTCGCCCTGATAACGGTGCGAGTCGCCGCGCACGGACGCCGCCCGCACCGTCAGAGCGCCGTACCCGGCGCCGTCCACCACCATGTCGGGCGTCAGCGCCGCGGTCGGGTCCTGCCGGACGGAGGGAAGCTCCAGGGGCTCCGGCGCGTACAGCGGGGGCTTGGGGCCGGAGTGGAACGGCGCGCCGAGCGTCGGGACGGCCCCGACCCGCGCGGCGGAGTCCTCGGACGCGGATACGGATACGGGCGCGGGCGCGGGTGTGGCTGAGGACCCGGGCTCGGGCTCGGGCGGCATGTGCACACGCGGGAGCGAGGGCTGTACGGGACCGTGCGACTGCTGTACGGGACCGTGCGACGGCTGCTGCTGTACGAAGCCGGGCTGGGGAAACGGCGGCGTCGGCGTCGGCTCGTACACGGGCCGGCCCGACGGCGGTGTCGGCTCGTACGACAAGGGCGGCGGCTGCGGGGTGGGTCCGTACGACAAGGGTGGTGCCACTGACGTCTCGGGTGCGGTGACGGCCGTCTCGGGCTCCGGCTGGTCCTTGAAGACCTGGTCGACGCTCTGCCAGGTCTCGTCCAGCGGGTCGGGCTGCCGCGCGTCCGGCCAGTGGAACTCCGTTTGCGGCACGGCTGGTTGTCGCGCATCCGGCTGTCTCGTATCCGGCCGTCGCACTTCCGCCCGGCCCGCGTGCGGCCGGCTCCCGTGTGCCTGATTCCCCTGTGCCTGGCTCTCTTGGGCACGGCTCCCCGCGGGCTCCCGTGCGTCGGGCTCGCGTGTATCGGGCTGTCGTGGGCCGGTGCGGGACGGTCCGGCGGTGTTCATGTCGTTCCCCATCGGTGCGACCTCACAGCTTGTCGAGCGAGACGATGGAGAAGCCGGGCACGGTGTCGTCCACGGCCAGCGTGAATCCGTTGCCGCCGTCCGCGCCGATGCTCCCGGCGGACCGGACGATCGACCGCGTGAGGCTGGAGGCGAATTCGCGCAGTGCCTGGGCCGGTGACACCGAGGAGTCCTTCTGCATGAACGCGCGGAAGTTGGCCACCCGCGCGATCGTCGACTCCTGCGCCTCGCCGATGCCGAAGGCGATGATCTTCGGGCAGAACCGTGACTGGGTGACCTCCTTGTACGCCTGGTCCCAGTCCGGGTCGGTGGGAATGCCGTCGGAGAGGAAGAAGACGACGGGGCGGTACACCTCGTGACCCTCCGCCTTCAGCCCCGCCACATCGGCCTCGACGCAGCGCAGCAGAGTGCGGAACGCGTCGCCGTACGAGGTGAGCCCGCCCGCGGCGAGCGCGGGGACCGAGTCGATGTCGCTGAGGTCGACGAGCGGTTGCAGCACGGTGGCGGTGTCGGAGAAGCCGATGAGGCAGAAGCGCGTCTTGTCGGCGACGGTCGGGTTGGTGCTGATCTCGTGGTGCAGGTCCGGTAGCGCGCCGTTGATGGCGTCGATCGGCTCGCCGATCATCGACCCGGACTCGTCGCAGAGCAGGTAGAAGGGCAGGATCTGCAAGGTCTCGTACCTCCGGGTCAGTACGTGTAGAAGTAGATCTCGATGTCGGCGTGGCCCGGGGAGGCTCCGCCCTTCCAGAAGTCGCGGGTGGTGGCGGCGCGGAACATGTCCGGGCGGGCCTTCTCCAGCAGGGCGTTGACCTCGTGGGCGTAGCGGCCGCCGGCGCCCGGGTCGGTGTGGCGTCCGAAGGTCAGCACGAAGGCGGCGCGTCGGCCCTGGTAGCGCGCGGTCGCCCCGCGCAGCGCCCGCACGATGCCTTCGTCGTCGCCCGCGGGCGCGTCGACGGCCACCTTGACCGGTGTGCGGACCACCGCCCGCGGGCCGGTGTGCCGGGACTTCTTCCCGGCGGCCGAGGGGGTGGACGAGGAGGCGGGGCGCTTCTCGGCGGCCAGCGGGTCCCCCTGGTCCCCCATGGCGACCAGGGCGAGGACGAGCAGCATGTCCGCGAACAGCCAGCCCGCCATGTGCAGCGGCTGGAACCTTCCACCGCCCCTCATCGCGCCTCGGTCAGGGACGCGGGAGGCAGTTGCGGGGGCTCACGACGGGGGTCGGCCGGCCGGGGACCGGGCCGCCCCGGCTTGTCGATGGAAACGCCGATCCGGTCGCCAGGCACGTCGGCCCGGTCGGCGGGACGGCCGCGGTGGTCGGCAGGAGTGCCGGTTCCGTCGGCGGGACGGCCACGGTGGTCGGCTGGATTCTCGGCGCTTTCGGTCCGGTCCGCTCGGCCCATCCGGTCCCCCGGATGCGCCAGGTTCGTGCGCGCCCGACTGTCCGACCGCAACTCGTCCACAAGTCTCGCGAATTCATCTGCGGCGGCGCGCAACGCAACGCTCTGGGCGTTCAGTTCACGCACCGCGTGCTGGGACACCTCGACCGCGCGGGCCGTGCCGTCCGCCATCTCGCCGAACCGGCCGAGGAGTTGGGCGGAGATGTCCGACGCCACCTCGATGCCGGTGGTGTAGGCACGCTGGGACGCGGCCAGCACGGTGACGGAGTCCTCGACGCGGTCACCGGCGCCCTGCACGGCGAGCCGCACCTCACCGCTCGCGTCGCAGACGTCGTCGAGCGCCTTGCGGACCTGCGCTCCGCCGTCACTGACGGCGGCCTCGACCCGGCCCACCGCGACTTCCAGGGGCTTGATGGAGGTGTCGACCCCGGCCAGCCTGCGTTCGGCGGCCTCCACCGCGTCGCCGACGGCCGAGGCGGCCGACGTCAGGTTCTTCTGGACCCGGACAGCCTTGTCGCCGAGCCGGCCGAGGGTCGCGGCAGCTCCGGTGAGCTCGGCCGCGAAGCGCTGCGGGGAACTCGACCGCTGCTGGTTCAGCACGAGCTGGGCGCGGGTCAGCGCCGGGACGAGCGCCGCCATCAGCTCCTCGGAGCCTCGGTCGGCGTCCTGCTCCCGGCGGGCGACGGCGGACCGCCGCAGGCCGTGCACGAGCACCAGGGCGAAGAGCACCGCGATGGCGACGGTGGCGCTCATCGCCACATGACCGAAGGTGAAAGCGCCGGTGAGGTGCCCCTCGAAACCTGACTGCCACAGCTGGAGGAAGGGCCGGGCGGCGGCCTTCGGATCCGCGCCGGTCAGCGCTCCGTACGCACTCGACGCCCGGGTCAGTCCGTACCAGGTGAGCATCAGCGGTACGAAGACCAGCGCGCCCAGCACCCCTTCGGCGTAGGACCAGAGCATGTGCTCACCGCCCTGGCCACCGGTCGCCCGGAGGCTCTCGGGGCGGGCGTAGGCGGCGAGGAGGTCGAGTTCGGACCAGGGGTCCAGCGCGGTGACGTCCTGGTCCCGGAGCGCCGCCGCGAGCGCGGTCAGCTCTTCCTTCCGGGTTCCGAGCGCCGGCCGCTCCGCGAGGTCCTTGATGCTCTGCGCGATCACATGACGGTCCATCAGGGCGCCTGACGGCATGCCCACCCCCACAACACGACGGACGCGGGGGTGCGTTGACGGCGACCATGGATCCCCACCCGTGTCGCGCGGCCCCGAGCCCCCGCCGGTTCACACGCACCAGACGCGCGACCGAGGGCACAGAGAGTACTCCAGTCGACACGCTCCGCGCATAAACTCCGGACATACCCGCCGCTCTCCCCAACGGCGGTGCGAGGGGGAACAGTTGAGCAACGACGAACGTCCACGAGCGACCATCCGCCTGAGGCCCGCGCCCGGCACCCAGCCCCGGACCGGCCCACAGAGAGCGGCGCCGACACCGCGTGAGGTGCGGCGACTTCCCGCCGGGCGCGCCGACACGGCGCTGACCAGATCGGCACCGCAGGCCCGCATCACGGGCCGCGGCGTCCTTCAGGTGAACCTCAACCGGCCGCCGGGGACCGGGGCCGACCTCGACCTCGGCTGCATGGCCGCGTTCACGGACGGTACGGCCGCGGCCGTACAGCCGCTGGGGAACAACTTCGGCTCACTGGCACGGTGGCCGTACATGCAACTCGACCAGGACGACCGCACCGGGGACTCCTCGGACGGGGAGACGGTCCGGGTGGACCTGGAGCGGCGCGAACTCTTCCGGCAACTGGTCTTCCACGTCTACGTGTACAGCGGCGCCGTGGATTTCCGGAGTCTGGGCGCCACGGCCACCGTGACCGCGCCGTCCGGCGGTTTCCGCATCGCCCTCGACGACTCCCCCGAGGGGGCCACGGGCTGCGCCATCGCCCTGGCCACGCCCACGGAGGGCGGTCTCATGGTCAGCCGCGAGGTCCGCTGGTTCACCGGCACCCTGCGGCGGTCGGTCCAGGAGCAGATGGACAGCGCCTACGGTTTCGGCCTCTCGTGGGTGCGGATGAGGAAGGAGTGACCGGCGCCGACGCCGTGCGCGGGGCAGGGCGGGCCGGGGCGGAGCGAGCCGAGGCCGGGCGGCGGGAAAAGCGAAAGGTGAGAGGCACACACCGGTGCCTCTCACCTCTACTGCCGATCTGCTGTTGATCCGCCGGCGATCCGCCGGCGAACCACTGCCAACGGGCTGGGTACTACGGCAGGTTGCGCGCCATCACGATGCGCTGGACCTGGTTCGTGCCCTCGTAGATCTGGGTGATCTTCGCGTCACGCATCATGCGCTCGACCGGGTAGTCGCGGGTGTAGCCGTAGCCGCCGAGGAGCTGGACGGCGTCCGTGGTGACCTCCATGGCGACGTCCGAGGCGAAGCACTTGGCGGCGGCGCCCTGGAAGGTGAGGTCCTTGTCGCCGCGCTCCGACTTGGCGGCGGCCGCGTACGTCAGCTGGCGGGCGGCCTCGATCTTCATGGCCATGTCGGCGAGCATGAACTGGATGCCCTGGAAGTCGGCGATGGGCTTGCCGAACTGCTTGCGCTCCTGGACATAGCCCTTGGCGTAGTCGAGGGCGCCCTGGGCGACACCGAGGGCCTGCGCCGCGATGGTGACGCGGGTGTGGTCCAGCGTCTTCATGGCGGTCGCGAAGCCGGTGCCCTCCTCGCCGATCATGCGGTCGGCGGGGATGCGGACGTTGTCGAGGTAGACCTCGCGGGTCGGGCTGCCCTTGATGCCGAGCTTGCGCTCCGGGGCGCCGAAGGAGACACCCTCGTCGGACTTCTCGACGACGAACGCGCTGATGCCCTTGGAGCGCTTCGTCGGGTCGGTCACCGCCATGACCGTGTAGTACTCGGAGACGCCCGCGTTGGTGATCCAGCGCTTGACGCCGTTCAGGACCCAGAAGTCCCCGTCGCGCACGGCCTTCGTCTTCATGCCGGCCGCGTCCGAACCGGCGTCCGGCTCGGAGAGGCAGTACGAGAACATTCCGTCGCCCTTGGCGAGCGGGCCCAGGTACTTCTTCTTCAGGTCCTCGGAGCCGGAGAGGATCACCGGCAGCGAGCCCAGCTTGTTCACCGCGGGGATGAGGGAGGAGGACACACAGACGCGGGCCACCTCCTCGATCACGATGACCGTCGCGAGGGCGTCGGCGCCCGCGCCGCCGTACTCCTCGGGGACGTGCACCGCGTGCAGGTCGTTGGCGACCAGGGCGTCCAGCGCCTCCTGCGGGAAGCGGGCCTCCTCGTCAACCGCCGCTGCGTACGGCGCGATCTTCGCCTCGGCCAGCGAACGGATCGCGTCCCGGAGCATGTCGTGCTCCTCGGACGGGCGGTACAGGTCGAAATCAGCCGATCCGGCCAAGGTCTCTCACGCTCCAAGTGATGCTGTGCTGGCTGCGCTAACTACCGTTAAGTAACACAAATTTTAAGGGCCTGACCGCCAGACGGATACGTGAGCTTGGCGACAGGCGGAAAAACTGCCCGTGAAAGCGCTCCCCCACGCCCCGACTATGCTCGGGCGCGCACCGACGCCGCACACCTCAGGAGCACCCATGGCCCTCAAGATCACCGTGATCGGCACCGGCTACCTCGGCGCCACCCACGCCGCGGCCATGGCCGAGCTCGGCTTCGAGGTCCTCGGGCTCGATGTGGTGCCGGAGAAGATCGAGATGCTCCAGCGGGGCGAGGTCCCGATGTTCGAGCCCGGTCTCGAAGAACTGCTGCGCAAGCACGTGGCCGGGATCGAGGGCTCCACGGGCCGGCTCCGCTTCACCATGGACTGGGCCGAGGTCGGGGCCTTCGGCGACGTCCACTTCGTCTGTGTGAACACGCCCCAGAAGCACGGCGAGTACGCGTGCGACATGTCGTACGTCGACGCGGCCTTCGAGTCGCTGGCGCCGCATCTGCACGGTCCCGCCCTCGTCGTCGGCAAGTCCACCGTGCCGGTCGGCTCGGCGGAGCGGCTGGCCGCCCGGCTCGTCGAGCTCGCGCCCGCCGGTGAGGACGCCGAGCTGGCCTGGAACCCGGAGTTCCTGCGTGAGGGCTTCGCCGTGAACGACACGCTGCACCCCGACCGGATCGTGGTGGGCGTGCGCAGCGAGCGCGCCGAGAAGCTGCTGCGCGAGGTCTACGTGACGCCGGTCGCCGACGGTTCGCCCTTCGTCATCACCGACTTCCCGACCGCCGAACTGGTGAAGACCTCCGCGAACTCCTTCCTCGCCACCAAGATCTCCTTCATCAACGCGATGGCCGAGGTCTGTGAGGCCGCCGACGGTGACGTGGTCAAGCTGGCCGAGGCCATAGGGCACGACGAGCGGATCGGGAAGAAGTTCCTGCGGGCCGGGATCGGGTTCGGCGGCGGCTGTCTGCCCAAGGACATCCGCGCCTTCATGGCGCGCGCCGGTGAGCTGGGCGCCGACCAGGCGCTGACCTTCCTGCGCGAGGTCGACACCATCAACATGCGGCGCCGTGGCCAGATGGTGGAGATGGCCCGCGAGGCGCTCGGCGGCGGCTCGTTCCTCGGCAAGCGGGTCGCCGTGCTCGGCGCGACCTTCAAGCCCGACTCCGACGACGTACGCGACTCCCCGGCACTGAACGTCGCCGGGCAGATCCACCTCCAGGGCGGCCAGGTCACCGTCTACGACCCGAAGGGCATGGCGAACGCCAAGCGGCTCTTCCCGACGCTCGGGTACGCCGACTCCGCCGTGCAGGCGGTCCGGGGCGCCGATGTCGTCCTGCACCTGACGGAGTGGCGCGAGTTCCGCGAGCTGGACCCGGCGGTGCTGGGCGAGGCGGTCACGTCCCGGGTACTGCTGGACGGGCGGAACGCGCTGGACCCGGAGACGTGGCGCCGGGCCGGCTGGACCTACCGGGCCATGGGGCGGCCCACCGCCTGAGACCCACCAGCGACGGGCGCCCGGCGCCCGTCGAGGTCTGTCGCGGACGACGCCGGTCCGGCCGAGGCTCAGTCGGCCGGACCGGCGTCGGTTGCATTCTGCACCACTTCGCTGTGCGGTGACCGGAGACCTCCGGACTCCGTCCGGCTCCCCGTCCGCCTCCCCGCCCTGGCCCGTCCGGCTCCTGGTCGGGATTCCGGTGCGACTTCCGGTGCGAATGGGTTGCGGCTTCGGTGCGACCTTCGACTCCGGTCCTGATCGGGCCGCTCCTGGTCGGACCCCCCGGTCCGGCGTCCTGCCAGGTCTTCCGCCGCCGACGCCTACTTGGCGCGGTAACGGCGCATCTTGGCGCGCGCCCCGCACACCGACATCGAGCACCAGCGGCCGCGGCCCGCCGGCGAGCGGTCGTAGTACACCCAATGGCAGGTCGGGGCCTCGCAAGCCTTCAGTCGCGGCCAGGTGCCCTCGACCAGCGACTCGGCGACCGCGGCGGCGATCCGGAAGGCCAAGGGGGTCGGTGAGGCCGGAGAGGCCGGAGAGGAGGCGCGGGAGGTCTCCTCGGTGGCGGGGACCAAGTACGCGGCGCCGCCGTCCTCGTCGACCGCCACCCGCAGAGGCGCACGCGCGAGGAGTTCCCCGAGGGGGACCACCTTCCGGTGCGCCGGATGGCCCGCGTGCGCCAGACACACCGCCCGCAGCGATTCGCGCAGCTCGCGTGCCCCCTCCGCCTCGCCCGCCGCCAGGCCGAAGCGGGCCAGCCCCTCGGGTGTGTCGAGGGAGTCGGCGCCCGACTCGATGTCCAGGGTGTTCACCAGGGCCTGGACCAGGGCCAGACCGCCGGGTGCGGGCGCTCGGTCATTCATGCTTGCCACGTTACCTCTTATGCGGGAGCATGCAGTAACCGTTACTTCTTGAGGCGGTTTACAGGTAACTCTTCATTCACCGTCATTCACCGATGCTGCTGGAGATCCACGGAGGAAGTCATGGCTCTCGCCAAACTGGACGTCGTCGTCCTGGACTGTCCCGACCCGCGCGCGCTGGCCGAGTTCTACGCCGGGGTGCTCGGCGGCACCATCACGGACCAGACCGACTGGATCGACCTGGAGGTGCCCGGCGGTCAGCAGCTGGCTTTCCAGGCCGCCCCCGGACACGTACCGCCGCGGTGGCCCTCGCCCGACGGCTCGCAGCAGTTCCATCTGGATCTGAAGGTCGAGGACCTGGACGTGGCGGAGAAGGGGGTGCTGGCGCTCGGCGCGACGCCGCTGGACACCGAGGACAGGTCGCGTACGTTCCGGGTGTACGCCGACCCGGCGGGGCACCCGTTCTGCCTCTGCGCCTGCTGAGCGCACCCGGGCGAGAAGCACGTCTCCGCCTCCGCCGGATCGCCCCGCTCCCGCGGAGGCGCCGGCGGCGGTTCAGCCGTCCAGGTCGGCGATCTTCGCGGAGGACGGCTGCCGGCGCTGCTGGGCGGCGCGGGCCGTGAAGTCCGCGCTGCGCAGGACACGTTGGACATTGCCCCAGGTGAGCAGGGCGAGGTCGGACACGGACCAGCCGCGGGTGATGAGCTCCGCGATCAGATGCGGATAGCAGGACGCGTCGGCGAGGTCCTGCGGGTGTGCGGTCCCGGAGTCGTACGTTCCCGAGAGGCCGACGCATTCCGCTCCCGCGAGCGCGCGGACGTGGTCGAGGTGGTCGGCGACGTCCCGGACGGACGGGCCGGTCTGCTCGGCGGTGAGCGGGACCAGGCACAACCCCTTGGCGGCGCCCAGTTCGACCAGGACCTCGTCGGGGAGGTTCGACGGGTGGGGGCGCAGCGCGCGGGCGGCCGAGCGGGTGAACAGGACCGGGGCCTTGGAGGCGGCGAGGGCGCGGCCGATCGTGGCGTCCGAGGTGCCCGAGAGGTCGGCGAGCACACCGAGCCGGTTCATCTCGCGGAGCACCTCCTCGCCGAACCGGGTCAGGCCCGCCTCGCTCGCCCAGGAGACGCCGGCGAGCGTGAGGATGCGCAGGCCGAGCGCGTGCAGGGAGCGCAGGATGCCGAGGGAGTCGCCGAGCGCGGCCGCTCCGGCGGGGCCGATGACGACCGCGACGCGTCCGCAGTTGCGGGCGTCGGCGATCTCGCCTGCACCGCGCGTCATCCGCAGGCCCTCGGGGTACGCGTGGATCACCGTTTTCATCAGGTCCAGCTGCTCCAGGGTGGCGCCGACGGCCCGGTCCCCGGCGAGGCCCTTGGGCAGGTGCAGCGACCAGAACAGGGCGCCCACATGCCCTTCACGCAGCCGCGGCAGATCCGTGTCCACGGCGCTCTCGCCCAGCTCCAGATCGAACCAGGGCAGATGGCGCAGTGCCCACGGCAGACCGCTGTAGCCGTCGGCGACGGGGGTGCCGGCCAGGAAGGCACGGGCCCGCGACAGTGGGTCGGCGCCGGGACCGGTCACCGCGGCGTGGTCCGGGGCGTCGGAACCGGCGACGAGGTGGGTGTCGCCTCCGAGGCGGGTGCCGGAGGGCAGTTGTTCGGTCTCGGGCCAGGCAGCAGCGGACGGGTCGAGCTCTCCCACCTCGACGGTGGTGTGCAGTTCGTCCTGCAGGTCTGCCATGACAGGCTCCGTGGTGTGGACAGCGGCGATCGCGATACCGCCACCGTGGCACGGGGCCCGGGGTGCTTCCTGGTGGGCGCGGCGTTCGGAGTACCCGCAGCGACCGTGCGGTCGGAGCGGGCGCGGGCCCGAAGCCACCCGGCGCCGGTCCCGGGCGCGTCGAAGGCGCCCGAGCAATCAGCCCGGACGCCTTCGGGAGCCTCGAAGCCCTGAAGCTCCGTAGGCCGTCAGCCGTAACTCGTAAGCCACAAGCAAGCCGTGAGCCGCCGGCTGTCAGCCGTCGCCAGTCAGCTTGTCAGCCGTCAGCAGTCAGCAGTCAGCAGTCAGCAGTCCAACTGTTCCAGCGTCGCGTTCGACGGCGCCCGCCGGGACTGGAGGTCGCGGGCCACGTCCTCCGCCGCGCCCAGCACGCGCACGGCGTTCTGCCAGGTCAGCTTGGCCACGTCCGTGGACGACCAACCGCGGTCGAGGAGCTCGGCGATCAGATTCGGATAGCCGGAGACGTCGTCCAGCCCGTCCGGGGTGAACGCCGTGCCGTCGTAGTCGCCGCCGATGCCGACGTGGTCGATGCCGGCGACCTCGCGCATGTGGTCGAGGTGGTCGGCGACCGTCGACACCGTGGCGATGGGGCGCGGGTTTTCCTCCTCGAAGGCACGGTGGATCTTCATGCCCTCGGCGGTGGTGTCGAGGTGGTGGAAGCCGTTCGCCCGCATGTTCTCGTCGGCCGCGGCCGTCCAGTCGACCGCCGCCTGGAGAACGAACTTCGGCACGAACGTCACCATCGCCACTCCCCCGTTGGCGGGCAGCCGCTCCAGCACGTCGTCCGGGATGTTGCGCGGGTGGTCGCACACCGCGCGCGCCGAGGAGTGGGAGAAGATCACCGGCGCGACGGAGGTGTCGAGCGCGTCGCGCATGGTCGTCGCGGCCACGTGCGAGAGGTCCACGAGCATGCCCTCGCGGTTCATCTCCCGTACGACCTCGCGGCCGAAGGACGACAGGCCGCCCACCACGGGAACGTCCGTCGCCGAGTCCGCCCACGCGATGTTGTCGTTGTGGGTGAGGGTCATGTAACGGACGCCGAGCACGTACAACCCGCGCAGGGCGGCGAGGGAGTTGTCGATCGAGTGCCCGCCCTCCGCGCCCATGAGGGAGGCGATACGGCCCTCGGCACGCGCCGCCTCCATGTCGGCGGCGGTCAACGCGGCACGCAGGTGCGTCGGGTGACGGTCGATCAACTGCTTTACGCAGTCGATCTGTTCGAGCGTCGCGGTGAGCGCGCCGGGCAGGTCCGACCGGACGTACACCGACCAGTACTGGGCACCGACGCCGCCGGCGCGCAGCCGGGCCAGGTCCGTGTGCAGGTGGGCGCTCTGGTCCACGGCGATGTCACGGGCGTCGAGGTCGTAACGGACCTGCTCGCGCAGGGCGTAGGGCAGGTCGTTGTGCCCGTCGACGACGGGGAACTCGTCGAGCAGGGCGCGCGCACGGTCGAGCGAGGGCAGGGAGGACTCGGGGGCCTGGGAGGACGAGGACATCCGCGTCACTTCCCGAAGCCGAAGCCGCCGGCGGCACCTTCGACCTTGGCCCGCAGCCGCTTGCCCTTCTCGGTGGCCTGGTCGTTCAGCTCCTGCTGGAACTCCCGCATCCGGCCGAGGAGTTCCTCGTCGTGGGCGGCGAGCATCCGGGCGGCCAGCAGACCGGCGTTGCGGGCGCCGCCGACGGAGACGGTCGCGACGGGCACGCCGGCCGGCATCTGCACGATGGAAAGCAGCGAGTCCATGCCGTCGAGGTACTTGAGCGGGACGGGCACACCGATGACGGGCAGCGGGGTGACGGACGCCAGCATCCCCGGCAGATGGGCCGCGCCGCCGGCGCCCGCGATGATCGCCTTGAGCCCGCGCTCCGCGGCCTGTTCGCCGTACGCGATCATCTCGTGCGGCATGCGGTGCGCGGAGACGACATCCACCTCGTAGGGGATCTCGAACTCGTCCAGCGCCTGGGCGGCGGCCTCCATGACCGGCCAGTCGGAGTCCGAACCCATGACGATGCCTACAACGGGGCTCATTCGGTGATCGTGCCTCTCAGGTAGCCGGCTGCGTGCCGGGCGCGCTCAAGGACATCGTCCAGGTCGTCGCCGTAGGTGTTGACGTGGCCGACCTTACGGCCGGGCTTCACGTCCTTGCCGTACATGTGGATCTTCAGCTGCGGGTCGCGTGCCATGCAGTGCAGGTACGCGGAGTACATGTCGGGGTAGTCGCCGCCGAGGACGTTCGCCATGACCGTCCACTTGGCGCGCGGACGCGGGTCCCCGAGCGGGAGGTCGAGAACCGCGCGCACGTGGTTGGCGAACTGGGAGGTGATCGCGCCGTCCTGGGTCCAGTGGCCCGAGTTGTGCGGGCGCATGGCCAGTTCGTTGACGAGGATGCGTCCGTCGCGGGTCTCGAAGAGCTCGACGGCCAGGTGCCCGACGACGCCGAGTTCCTTGGCGATGCGCAGTGCCAGCTCCTGTGCCTCCAGGGCCAGCTCCTCGGCGATGCCGGGCGCCGGGGCGATCACGGTGTCGCAGACGCCGTCGACCTGCTGGGACTCGACGACGGGGTACGCGACCGCCTGGCCGTGCGGGGAGCGGACGACGTTCGCCGCGAGCTCCCGTACGAAGTCGACCTTCTCCTCGGCGAGGACGGGGACGCCCGCGCGGAACGGGTCGGCGGCCTCCTCCAGGGAGCGGACGAACCAGACGCCCTTGCCGTCGTAGCCGCCGCGCACGGTCTTCAGGATGACCGGGAAGCCGTCGCCCTCCGCCCCCGCGGCGAGGCCTTCCGCGGCGAACGCGGCGACGTCCTCGACGTCGGTCACGATGCGGTGCCGTGGGCACGGCACACCGATCTCGTCGAGCTTCGCGCGCATCACGCCCTTGTCCTGGGCGTGCACGAGCGCGTCGGGGCCCGGGCGGACGGGGATGCCGTCCGCCTCCAGGGCCCGCAGGTGCTCGGTCGGGACGTGCTCGTGATCGAAGGTGATCACGTCACAGCCCCGCGCGAAGTCACGCAGCGTGTCGAGGTCGCGGTAGTCGCCGACGACGACATCGCCGACGACCTGCGCCGCGGAATCCTGAGGAGTGTCACTGAGGAGCTTGAACTTGATGCCGAGCGGGATGCCCGCCTCGTGTGTCATACGAGCGAGCTGACCCCCGCCGACCATGCCGACTACCGGGAACGTCACGCTCCAAGAGTATCGGCCGCGCCACGGTGGCTGATTTCCGCGGCGATACGCCCGATTTTCCCTGCTGGTGACCACGTCTTTTCTTACCTGTGAGCCCATGCACAGGCACCGTGCGGGGGCGCTGGTTAGCATGGGCTGGTTGGCGTATTCCACCGACTTCCACCGAAGCAGCAGACGACATAACCCACCGACGGGGGCTGGCGACACCATGGACAGTGCTTCATCGGGCCCTCAAGCGGGGCCTCGCAGCGCGGTTCGCCGCCGCTTCGACCTGCTCTTCCGTGAGGTCGCCAAGTTCGGCGCGGTGGGCGGTGCGGGGCTGCTCGTCAACCTGATCGTGTTCAACCTCGTACGCCATCTCACGGGCCTGCAGGTCGTGCGGGCCAGTGTCATCGCCACGGTCGTCTCGATCGTCTTCAACTACGTCGGGTTCCGCTACTTCACCTACCGGGACCGCGACAAGGGTGGCCGCACCAAGGAGCTGACGCTCTTCCTGCTGTTCAGCGTGGTGGGACTGTTCATCGAGAACGGTGTGCTCTACGCGGCGACGTACGGCTTCGGCTGGGACAGCCCGCTGCAGAGCAACGTCTTCAAGTTCCTCGGCATCGGCGTCGCGACCCTCTTCCGGTTCTGGTCGTACCGCACCTGGGTGTTCCGGGCGCTTCCGGCCCGGGAAGCCGTGGCCAGTGCCGAATCGTTCCTGGACGAGGACTCCGATCCCGAGGCGATGAACCGGTACGCCCGCGGGCCCGCGTGAACTGAGCGGCGGCCCCTGCCCGACCCTCCGCTGCCCTGCCCGACCGTCCGCTGCCCTACCTGACCGTCCGCTCCTCGTCGTCCTCCGGGAGGCGTGGCGGGCGCTTCAGCGGGGTCCGGGACAGGAACAGGCCGAAGACCGGGGGCTGGGCCTGGAGCATCTCCAGGCGGCCGCCGTCGGCCTCCGCGAGGTCGCGGGCGACGGCGAGACCGATGCCGGTGGAGTTGCGTCCGCTGATCGTGCGCTCGAAGATGCGGGCGCCGAGGTCGGTGGGGACGCCGGGGCCCTCGTCGGTGACCTCGATGACGGCCTGGTTGCCGATGACGCGGGTACGCAGCGCGACCGTGCCGCCACCGTGCATGAGGGAGTTCTCGATCAGTGCCGCGAGCACCTGGGCGACCGCGCCGGGGGTGCCCACCGCCTGCAGATGGCGCTTGCCGGAGCTGACGATCGCGCGGCCTGCGCTGCGGTAGGCCGGGCGCCATTCCTCCAGCTGCTGCTTGATGACCTCGTCGAGGTCGAAGGAGACGGCGGAGCCGGTACGCGGATCGCGGGCGTTGGTGAGCAGGCGCTCGACCACGTCCGTGAGGCGTTCCACCTGCGTCAGCGCGATCGTCGCCTCCTCCTTCACCGTGTCGGGGTCGTCGGTGAGGGTGATCTCCTCCAGGCGCATGGAGAGCGCCGTCAGAGGCGTCCGTAGCTGGTGGGAGGCGTCTGCGGCGAGGCGGCGCTCGGCGGTGAGCATCCGGGCGATGCGCTCGGCGCTGCCGTCCAGGACGTCGGCGACCCGGTCCAGCTCGGGGACGCCGTACCGCTTGTGGCGCGGGCGCGGGTCGCCCGAGCCCAGCCGTTCCGCCGTCTCGGCGAGGTCGGTGAGCGGGGAGGCGAGGCGGTTGGCCTGGCGTACGGCGAGGAGGACGGCGGCGATGATCGCGAGCAGGGCGACGGCGCCGATGACCAGGAGCGTACGGCCGACTTCCTTGGTCACCGAGGAGCGGGGCTCCTGGACGGTGACCGTCTCGCCCGACTCGCCCCTGGCGGTGTACTGGATGACGTCGCCGGTGGGCTCGCTGCCGACCTCGATCGGATCGCGGCCCGGAATCCTGATCACGGCGTAGCGCCGGTCGGTGACCTGGTTCTTGAACGTCTCGCCGGTGATGTTCTCGTCGCCGAGGATGCGGCTGTCCACGATGCTGGCCAGGCGCAGCGCCTCGGAGTCCACGCGCTCCTGGGCGCTGTTGCTGATCGTGCGGGTCTCGACGATGACGAGGGAGACGCCGAAGACGGCGATCACCACGAGCACGACGGCGAGGGTGGACTGGATCAGACGGCGACGCACGGGGCCCTCCGGGCAGATGGCTGTACCGGGACCAGTGTGCACGTTCGCCACCCCGGCCCGGACGGGGCGCCGAGCCGAGGGCTCGGGTTTTCCGTCGCCGCCCCGCAGCGTGTCGCGTACACACGCCCTTGGGACGGTCGGATGTCCCGCACACGGGGCCCCGGGACGGTTCACGTGTCCCGTCCACGCGGCCCCGGGACGGTTCGGGCCGGGCCCCCGCAGGCGGGGCGGCGGGCAAGGTCACGGTCGCGGACCCGCCAGGTCCTTGCGCGCGGTTCCACGTCGGGCCCGGTGCGGCGGCCGCCGCACCGGCCGGTGCCCGCCGGAAGTCCGGAACCACCGGAGAGGCCGAAGTCCTCCAGCGGGCCCGGACCGCGGCGAGGCCGGCGGCTCCGGACCGGGACGCCCGGTCCGGCGAAGCCTCAGCTCTTCTCGAAGCGGAAGCCGACTCCTCGTACCGTCGCGATGTAGCGGGGGTTCGCCGCGTCGTCGCCGAGCTTCTTGCGCAGCCAGGAGATGTGCATGTCGAGGGTCTTGGTGGAGGACCACCACGTGGTGTCCCAGACCTCGCGCATGAGCTGGTCGCGGGTGACGACCCGGCCGGCGTCCCGGACCAGGACGCGCAGGAGGTCGAACTCCTTGGCCGTGAGCTGGAGTTCCTCGTCGCCCATCCAGGCACGGTGCGACTCGACGTCGATGCGCACGCCGTGGGTGGCGGGCGGCTGCTGGGGTTCGGCCGCGCCGCGCCGGAGCAGCGCCCGTACCCGGGCGAGGAGTTCCGCGAGCCGGAACGGCTTGGTGACGTAGTCGTCGGCGCCCGCGTCGAGGCCGACGACGGTGTCCACCTCGTCGGCGCGCGCGGTCAGGATGAGGATGGGCACGGTGTGGCCCTCGGCGCGGAGCCGGCGGGCGACTTCCAGGCCGTCCATGCCGGGCAGTCCGAGGTCCAGGACGACCAGGTCGACACCGCCCTGCATTCCGGCGTCGAGCGCGGTGGGTCCGTCCTCGCGGACTTCGACCTCGTAACCCTCCCGGCGCAGGGCACGGGCCAGCGGCTCCGAGATGGACGCGTCGTCCTCGGCGAGCAGTACACGGGTCATGGGGTGATGGTAGTCCGCCGCGGACGACGCCCGGGCAGTGATCCGCCTCCGTGATTCACACCCTCCATCCGGGTGTTTCTTACCTGCGGGTATGGGATGCGATCCTGAAGAACACCTTCGAATGATCGCCCGCGGTTCCATGATCGCCTGTGATCCATGTCTCAAGTCCTTCCATATGCCGCATTGCCATGTCGTATGGTGACCAGACGCCTCAAGCACTACATCAGGACCTTTGGCGCGCACTTGTTGCTGAAGGTCTCTTCTGTGTGCGGGCTGGTGTCAGCCAGCCTTGAAGGAAAGACCTGTGGCCGGGCCCGGACGCGCTGATGCGTTACGGGCGTGGATCCCGGTGGTCGCCGTCCGCCGCTTCGCAATCCGGAGCGGACTCCCCGTGGGCGTGGGGACGGACGCCGAACTCCCGCCGGTGCCGGCCGTCCCTCATGGGCGCGTAACCCTCCCGGGCTCTCGGTTGCACCGGAGCGCGGGGGACCCCCCAACAGCGCGTCCCAGACCAGCAAGGAACGACCATGGCGTCCAGCCTGACGAAGGACTCGGTGACTCCGGGAACCCCCGGTTCCGAGAAGACCTTCTTCGGCCACCCCCGCGGACTGGCCACTCTCTTCATGACCGAGATGTGGGAGCGTTTCTCCTACTACGGCATGAAGGCACTGCTCCCGCTGTACTTGGTGGCACCGGGCGGTCTGCACCTCAGCGCGGCCACCGCGACCGCGATCTACTCGGTGTACCTCTCCCTCGTGTACCTGCTCGCCCTGCCGGGCGGCTGGTTCGCCGACCGTGTCCTCGGCCCCCGCAAGACGGTCGCCGTCGCGGGCGTGATCATCATGCTGGGCCACCTCACGCTGGCTCTGCCCTCCTCCGGCACCTTCTACGCCGGCCTCGGCCTCGTGGCGATCGGTTCCGGTCTGCTGAAGGCCAACATCTCCACGATGGTGGGCCACCTCTACGAGGGCCCGGACGACGCGCGCCGTGACGGTGGCTTCACGCTGTTCTACGTCGGCATCAACCTCGGCGCCTTCGCCGCTCCGCTGATCATCGGCACCGTCGGTGAGAACGTGAACTGGCACCTGGGCTTCGCCCTCGCCGCGCTCGGCATGGCGCTGGGTCTCGCCCAGTACCTGCTCGGCGGCCGTCACCTCAGCGCCCGCTCGCACGAGGTCCCCACGCCTCTGACGGCCCAGGAGAAGTCCGCGACGCTGCGCAAGTCCGCACTGTGGGCCGCTGTCGCCGTCGTCTTCTACTCGATCGTCGGCTTCTCGGGCCACTACACGCTGAACTGGCTGCTGGTTCCGATCACGATCGCCGGTCTGGCCATCCCGGTCCTGGTCATCGGGCGCATCAAGCGGGACAAGTCCCTGGACCGTGCCGACCAGTCGAAGATGTCCGCGTACATCTGGTTCTTCGTCGCCGCGGCCGTCTTCTGGATGATCTACGACCAGGGCGGCTCGACGATGTCGATCTTCGCCGACGAGTCCGCGAAGAACACGATCTTCGGCTGGGAGTTCCCGGTCTCCTGGTACCAGTCCGTCAACCCGGTCATGATCATGGCGCTCGCCCCGGTCTTCGCCTGGGCGTGGCTGTGGCTGAACAAGCGCGGCAAGGAGCCGAGCACGGCGACGAAGTTCGCCTCGGGTCTCATCCTGATCGGCGCGTCGTTCTTCCTCTTCCTGGCCCCGCTGACGATCGCCGAGGGCGGTCACAAGGCGGCCGCGATGTGGCTGGTGGCGATCTACTTCGTGCAGACCGTCGGTGAACTGCTGCTCTCCCCGGTCGGCCTCTCCGTCACCACGAAGATGGCTCCGGCGAGGTACGCCTCCCAGATGATGGGTGTCTGGTTCCTGGCCGTCACCGCCGGTGACGCCACGACCGGTCTGCTCTCCATCGCCAACGTCGACCTCAACAAGACGGGCATCGTCGCGCTGGAGGCCACGCTCGCCGTGATCGCCGGTGCCGCAGTGTGGATGTACCGCAAGAAGGTCAAGGCGCTCATGGGCGACGTCCACTGACGTCAGGTCCAAGACACGGCGAAGGGCCGCCGCACCGTTCGGTGCGGCGGCCCTTCGCCGTTTGCGGGTCGGCCGGGCGTCGCCCGGCAGCCCGGCCGCCGTGGCCGCTCCTGCGCGCCGGCCGGCGGCCGGGGCGAGGACCGGATCGAGGGGCGCGGGCGCGGATCAGCGCGTCCGGCGCCCCGGCATGAAGGTGAAGACCGCGCCGCCGAGCAGGATGACCGTGCCCGCCACCAGTCCGAGCGCCTTGAGCGCGCTGTGGCTGTCGGAGCCCGTCTCCGCCAGGCCGCCGCTGGACGACGTACCGGCTGAACCGGAGCCGGACGAGGTGGACCCGCCGCCCGAGGCGCCGCTCGCCTGCTGCGAGGTGTCCAGGGTCAAGGAGACCTCCGACTTGGCCGGGGTGCAGGTCGTCGTCGTGCCCAGGGCCATCACGGTCAGCACACCCGGAGACAGGGTCGACGTACCGGTCGCGCCCGGCTTGTAGGTGCCTGTCAGGTCGGGGACCTCGATCGGGTCTCCGGACTTGATCGCCGCGGAGTTGGTCGGGCCCTCGACATGGACGGTGCCCTTGTCGGCGCCTCCGAGGGCCACCTCCATCGACGGCTTGACCGAGTCGGCGGGGATGTCGGCCGGGCTGTCCATCACGGACTTCTTGAACTGCACGGTCAGGTCGTAGCTCCCGCCGTTCTTCTTGGCGTTGATCTGCACGGGAGACGTGGCGTTCTTGTCTCCGATGGGCGTCTTGCACGCGTAGGCGACGGAGACCTCCTTGCCCGTGAAGTCCGTCTGCCCGCCGCTGCCGCCTCCGTCGGAACCGCCGCTGTCACTGCCTCCGTCGGTCCCGCCGCCACTCGGCGACGGGGTGGCCGACCCGGTCGGCAGCGTCGGCAGACCGGTCGGGAGAGTGGGCAGACCGGTCGGGAGAGTCGGGGTCGGGGTGCCGCCCGTCCCGCCGCTCGTCACCTTGATGGTCGCGGAGGAGTGCACCGTCTCCTTGGGCGTGCACTTGGTGTCGGTGGAGATCGGCTTGCTGACATTGATGTTGTACGCGTCCGGGGTGAGCGTGACATCGCCCGCCGCCGTCAGTTTCAGCTTGCCGGTCATGTCGGACAGCTTCATGGCGCTGTTCTTGGGGATCGCGGGGTTCTGCCGCGGTCCCTCCATCGCGATGTCCGCCGTCTGGGCGCCGGCCGCCTTCAGTGTGCCGGTCGGCTTGACGGTGTCCTTGTCGAGGTCGAGGACATCGGGGTTCTTGGAGGCGGCCTGGGTGAACTTCCAGGTGATGGTGACCTCGTCGCCCACCTTCGCCTCGGCGGGCGCGGTGATCTCCACCTTCGTGGTGCCCTCCACGGGAGGCAGCCCGGAGATCGACGGCGGAATGCATTCCGTCTTGTACGACACCTCGGCGGCCTGCGCCGGGGCGGCGGCCACTCCCAGCAGGATGCCCGCACCGCCGAGCATCAGCGCGACCCCGGCCGCGCCCGCTCTGCGTCCGCCGGCCGGTACCACTCTCCGTTGCGTGCTCACGTATGTCCCTTTCTCGTCTGCGTCGTCGGACCGTTCTCGTGCGGTGCGGAGAGCTGACCGTTCGCCGCGGTCCCCGGATCGTTGTCCGGGGTGAACCACGGCAGGGCCGGAACCGGGGAGGCCGAGGCGTCCGCCGGAGTCTGCTGGGTGGGGCTCGTCCTGGGCATGCGCAGCGTGAGCTCGGTCAGCCTCAGACCCCGGTGCCGCCCGGCCCGCCCGGTCGACCTGCGCGGGCGCACCCGGTCCACCACGGCCATGCCGGCGCGGAACACCGCGGCCGGGACGACCAAGCAGAGCAGGATCCAGAAGACGGTGACGCCCCAGGGGCGGCCCACGCCCCACGGCTGCTCGGCGAGCACCTTCCCGCCGTACTTCAGCGAGATCGTGTAGTCGCCGTGCGCCCCGGCCGACAGTTCGACCGGGAGCTCGATCTGTGCCTTGCGGCCGGGCGCGATGCTGCCGCGCCACTGCTGTTCGTCCCACTGCGGGGCGAACACCCCGTGGGAGGTGCCGACTTGGAAGACAGGGTTCTTCACCGGGGCGGTGCCGACGTTGCCGACCGTGAAGACGAGGGTGCGCGAGGGGGGCGATCCGAACCAGGTCAGCAGACCGCTCGACCCGTCGAGCCGGGTGTCGGTCAGCACCGAGAGCCGGCCGCCGCCCTCCTCCTTCGGCAGCGGCTCGACCGAGTGGCCGGCCACCATGAAGATGGCGTCCGCCTCGGCCTTCTCGCCGGTGACGGTGGCGACATGCACCACACAGGGGCACGGTTTGGGCGGCTCGGCGACCGGCAGATTCTTGCTGAAGCCGCCCTTGGCGTCGGTGGTGACGGCCCGCCCGTCGGCGTTGGCACAGGAGTTGGTGCCGCCGATCACCCCGCGCGAGGGCACGGACTGCCCGCAGATCAGCATCATCAGCAGCACCCCGGGCCGCCATCCGCTGCCGGTCACGGTGACCGAACCACTGGCACCCGCCTCGGACTTGGACAACGTCACGCTCGGTTTTCCGGCGGCTGACGCCGGGGACACCGAGACCGCCCCCGCCAACGGGACCAGGACGAGCGCCAGCACCGCCCCCAGCGCCGCCGTCCGCATCTTGCCGCCCAGGACGCTCACGACACCGCTCCCGTCAACTCGACTTCCGCGCGGGACTCTTCACTTGCCCCGCCGTCCTCCGTCCGGCGCCCGCGACGCCATGGCCCTCGCACCCCGGACCGCCCCCGATGCCGTACGACGAAGAAGGCGCCCACCGCCGCGAGGACACCTCCGGCCCCGGCCACCGCCCCCCACGGCACGAACCGCACCGACGCGGTCGCGGTGGAGCGCACGCCTCCCGACGCCGTCACCGTCAGCCGCAGGTCGGCCGCGTCGAGCGCCGGGGGGCCGGTCCACGGCTCGCGG
The DNA here is from genome assembly GCF_055567635.1 of Streptomyces sp. NPDC026500. Classification (NCBI taxonomy): domain Bacteria; kingdom Bacillati; phylum Actinomycetota; class Actinomycetes; order Kitasatosporales; family Streptomycetaceae; genus Streptomyces; species Streptomyces sp. NPDC026500. The sequence continues at coordinate 62,711 of NZ_JBVHQB010000018.1, forward strand.
AGCGTGACGCGGCGGCCCGGCAGGAGTTCGACGGGCAGGGCGCGCGGGGCGCGGTCGAGCAGGGTGCCGAAGACACCGTCGGCGTGCACGGCGAGCCGCGGAGCGAGAACCGTGGTTCCGCGGTTGACCAGCTCGTACGAGATCCGCCCGCCGCCCACCCGGACGTGCTCGACCGTCAGCGCCGACAACGTCGGTCCCGCCACGCGGAGTTGGACCCGGACCGCCGAGGTGCGGCCGCCGCCGCTCGCCACGATCGCGCCGGGGTGGTCGCCGGGCGCGACGCCGGCCGGGACCCCGATGGTGAACGGCACATCGGCGCGGGTGTGCGCCGGCACCCGTACGGACAGGTCGCGCACCGCGGTCCGGCGGCCGTCCTCGTGTCCGGCGAAGGCGATCCACGCGCCCGTGCCCGTCGGCCGTTCGCGCACGGTGAAGGCACCGTCGGCGGTGTTGTCCGCGTCGGCGCCGCGCAGCCGGACGGTGAGGGGCCGCGCACCCGGATTGAGCACGGACACGGAGTCCTGGAGGACCGTGCCGGGCGCGCCCTCCGCGTAGACGGAGGGCCGTCCGTCGGCCGCGCCGCCCGCGGCCGGCACCACGGACCAGCCCTCGGCGGCCAGGGCCGTCGGTGCCGCGCTCAGCAGCACCAGGGTCAGGCCCAGCACGCGGGCAGCGGGGAGTGCGTACGGCATGCGGCGGCTCCAGGTCGTGGTGCGGGAAGGTCAGCGGCGGACCGCCTGATGCCTGCGCGTCAGCCACAGCACGCCCGCCGCGCCCGCGAGCAGGACGGTGCCGCCGAGGGTGCCGAGCGCGATCACGGAGTCCTCGGGGCCGGTCTGCGGGAGCGAACCGCCGGAGTCGGTGCCGCTCTGGGTCCCGCTGGAACCCGAGGAGCCGGACGTCGAGGAGCCCGAACCGCCAGCGGCCGTGACGTCGAGGGTCAGCGAGGGCTTGGGGCTGTTCGAGGGCGTGCACGTGGTCGTGGTGCCGAGGGCCTTGATGGTGAGGACACCCGCGGTGAAGGTGACCTTGCCGGACTTCTTGGGCGTGTACGTGCCGCTCAAGTCATTGATCTTGATGGGGGTGTTGGCGGGGATGGCGGCCGCGTTGGCCGGTCCGCTGACCGCCACCGTGCCGCTGTCCGCGCCGCCCACCTTGATGACGGCGCTCGGCGTCATCGCGCCCTTGCCGAGTTCGACCGGGCTGGAGGAGACACCCTTCTGCCAGGACATGGTGAGCTTGTAGGCGCTGCCGCTCTTGACGCCCTTGATGTCGATGGGCGAGACGGCGCTCTTGTCGCCGATCGGCGTCTTGCACTGGTAGTTGACGTCCACCACGTCGGCCTGGGCTGCGGGGGCGGCCATCAGCACCGCCGAGCCGGCCAGGGCCGCGGCGAACGCGAGCGCGGCGGTTCGTTTCTGGTACGTCCGGTACGACACGGGCCTGCCCCTCATTCCTGACGGCATCCTTGGCATTTTTCCTGACGGAACATCAGATCGGCCGTCAAGGTACGCCCGGGGACTTGTGGAGGGAAGACAAAGTGCGCGCCGGATCCGTGGGGATCCGGCGCGCACCGGGTGACGTACGAAGAAGGGTTCGAACCGCGGGTAACCAAAGGCGGACACCGGCAGGGCGGTTCGCGGGGGTGATCCGGGAGAGCGCCCCGGCCGCGACCCAACCAGTTGAACCCGTCGGGCAGTTCACGACAGCGGCCCAGAAGGACGACCCCGTTGGGCGATTCGGGACGCCCTCCCGGGAGCACACTTCGGGACGGCCGTCCGGGAAGAGGCTCGGGTGAGCGGTCCGTCGACGACGAGCACGGGCAGCCCAGTTGGGCGCCCGACGTGGCCGACCGGCTGATCGCCCTGGGCAGAACGACGAACCGGGCGGCCGGGGTGCGCGAACAGTTCAGGCAGGCCCGTCGACCGGGGCGAGCGGCCTGCACAGACGGGCCACCCGGCCGGGGCGAGGGGGCTCAGCGGACAGGCCGCCCGGCCGGGGCAAGGGGCTCAGCAGGCAGGCCGTTGGCGGGGGCGGATGGGCTGAGCGGGCAGGTCGGCGGGGGCCGGCAGGCCGAGCACGGGAACAGGTTGGCCGCGGCGAGCGGGCCGAGCACGCAGGCCGGCGGCCAGGCGAGCGGGCCGGGCGTGCGAACCGGCGGGCCGGGCAAGCGGGCCGAGCACGCAGGCCGGGCGGCAGGGCGCGCGAACCGGCGGGCCACGGCGAGCGGTCAGGCCGCTCGGCCGGGGCAAAGGGGCTCAGCGGGCAGGCCGTTGGCGGGGGCGGACGGGCTGAGCGGGCAGGCCGGGCGGGCCGTTGGCGGGGGCGGACGGGCTGAGCGGGCAGGCCGGGCGGGCCGTTGGCGGGGGCGGACGGGCTGAGCAGGCAGGCCGGGCAGGCTACGCCGGGGCCCCGAGCTCCGCCCATACGGTCTTGCCCGCGACTCCGGGCGTCCGCACGACCCCCCAGTCCAGGCAGAGCCGCTGCACGATGAACATGCCGTGGCCACCGGGGCGTCCGGCACGGTGCGGGGTGCGCGGAGCGGGCTGGCCGGCCCCGCGGTCGGAGACCTCGATGCGCAGCACCTTGTTGTCGCAGGAGATCCGGAGTTCGTCCGGGCCCTCGGCGTGCAGACAGGCGTTGGTGACCAGCTCGGAGACGACCAGCAGGACGTCCTCGGCGGCCGCCCGCCGGTCGGCGCTCTCGGCGGGCAGCCAGCCCCACGCGTACAACGCCTGCCGGGCGAAGTCGCGGGCCAGCGGCACGACGCCGCTCTCGCCGTCGAGGCTCAGACTGCGGGCTTGGCGGCCGACGGGCGCGGGTGCCGCGCCCGCCGGGGAGGCTCCGTCGACGGGCGTCCCGCCGTCCACGGGTGCCACGCCCCGCGCGGACACCGCGGAAGCGCCGCCGTCGCCCGGCTCCGGGCCGCGGTCGCCCGGCGAGCAAGGCCGGGTGGTGCTCATCAGCGCTTCACCTCACCGATTCACCGGTTCACGATTCAAGACTCTCAAGACTCAGTACGCAGTACTCAGTACGGATGGATCAACGGCTTTCGCCGCTTGTGGATCAACGACTTCCGCCGCGCCGGCTGCCGTCATATGCGCTGCCGATGCATCCAGGATGTCTCCTGCCCGACGGAACCGTCCGAACACCCACTTATTCGGCACGGAACCTGTGACGCGAGTAACGCGTCGCTCACTCAGGGGCATCTGGGACATTGACGGCGCCATGATCGAAGGCCCGCCGGATCAGTCGGACAGGGCCGCTTCGAGCGTGTCGTGCACGGTGAAGACGGCCTCCGCCCCGGTGATCTCGAAGACCCGGGCCACCACCGGCTGCATCGCGGCCAGGTGGACGCCACCACCCGCCGCCTCGGCCTTAAGCCGGGCACCGAGCAGCACATTGAGCCCGGTGGAGTCACAGAACTCCAGACGGGAGCAATCGATGACGAGCCGCGCATACCCCTTACCGAGGCACTCCTCGAGTGGCTCACGCAACAAATCGGCCGTGTGGTGATCGAGCTCACCCGCGGGGGTCACGACGGCACTTGTGCCCTCTTCCCGCACCTCGACAAGAAGCCGGCCAGACTGTGCGCTGCCGACCGTCCCGCGGTCCATGCCGTCTCTCTCCCGAGCGTCGCTACTGCTGATGTACGCACTCGAACACTACGCCTTCTCTACGTCACCCGACACCCGAACAACCCCCCGAAAATGGACATTTCACCACAGACGACACTTGCGGTGAGTTCGGGAAACCGGGTAGGGCTAGTACAGACAGCTATTCGACCCGGCCGGCTTTGGAGGCGCCGCACACCGCAGTGCACGTACAGGCATCGGCGGCCATATGCCGAGAACGATGGAGGACACCATGTCACCCCGGCTCGACGCATCGCAGACCCGGACGGCGACGTCGACACCTTCTCCGGATCCCCTGGAGCACGTCGACGAAACCGGAACCGACGGAACCGACGGACTCACCGGACTCGACGGGCTTCCGGAGATCCCCCCGTACGACGAGGTGGGGCCGGTGGACGCACGGGCTCTGTCCAAGACACTCTTCGCGCGACTGGAGTCCCTCGAAGAGGGCACGCACGACTACGCGTATGTCCGCAACACACTCGTCGAACTCAACCTCGCGCTGGTGAAGTTCGCCGCCTCCCGCTTCCGTTCACGCAGTGAGCCGATGGAGGACATCATCCAGGTCGGCACCATCGGCCTGATCAAGGCGATCGACCGGTTCGAACTGAGCCGCGGTGTCGAGTTCCCCACCTTCGCGATGCCGACGATCATCGGCGAGATCAAGCGCTTCTTCCGCGACACGTCCTGGTCGGTGCGGGTACCCCGCAGGCTTCAGGAACTCCGGCTCGACCTGGCCAAGGCCGGCGACGAGCTGGCCCAGCGCCTCGACCGCGCCCCGACCGTGGGTGAACTGGCGGCACGCCTCGGCATCAGCAACGACGAGGTCGTCGAGGGCATGGCCGCGTCGAACGCCTACACGGCCAGTTCGCTGGACGCCCAGCCCGAGGAGGACGACTCCGAGGGCGCGCTCGCGGACCGCATCGGCTACGAGGACAACGGACTCGAGGGCATCGAGTACGTGGAGTCCCTCAAGCCGCTGATCGCGGAACTCCCGCAGCGCGACCGGCAGATCCTCTCGCTGCGCTTCGTGGCGAACATGACCCAGTCCGAGATCGGCGACGAACTCGGCATCTCCCAGATGCATGTCTCCCGGCTGCTGTCGCGCACCCTCGTGCGACTCCGGAAGGGCTTGACCGTCGAGGAGTGACAGGGCTTCGTGGCCCACGGGGCCGCGCATCCGAGCGGTCCGGCGCCTGCAGCGCCGGACCGCTCCTTCCTTGGCCGCCGCCACTCCGGTCTGCGTTCCGACTGCCCGGCCCGGTCTCCCTTCAGACGGCCCGGCCCCGCCTGCATTCCGCCCGGCCCGGCCTCCATTCCGGCCGCCCGGCCCGGCCAACATTCCGCCCACCCCGGCATCCGGAGAACTTCCGCGCCGCACAGGGAGCTTCTGTGCTGCCCAGGCAACTTCTGTGCCACGCAGGGAAGTTCGGCGCCGCTCCGCGAGGAAATCCACTCTTCAACTCTTTCCCCAAGAGACCAACCCCGCCACTATGGGCATCCCAAACTGGCTGGTACGTCAGGACGGGACGAGCACGCACCAGGTGTGGGAAGGCGGACGAACATGGCGCAGAGCGACCCGGCCGACAGAGACACAGCGGCCGAGGGCAACGGGCTGCCCGCGGAAGCGTCCGACGCACGGCTGACCGAGCTGCTGCGCGGCGGCACCTCGACCGCGTACGCCGCCCTCCAGGAGCTCCGCGGACGCCACCGCGCCTCGGTCCTCGCCTACGCCCGGCTGTGCACCACCGGCGAGTCCGGGGCCGGACAGCTCGCGGCGCAGACCTTCACCCTCGCGGCCCGCGAGACGGCGCGCGGCATCGATCCGAACGTCCCGTGGCGGCACCAACTCCTGCTGCTGGCCGGGCGGGTGGCCGCCTCGTGGGCCAGGGACCAGCGGGCCGCCGGCCTCGACCCCGGTCTGCTCCTGGTCCTCAGCACGGCGGGCCCCGACGGTCCCGTCCCGTCGCTGCTCCCCGCCTTCCAGTCCCTGGCGTCCCGTGCCCAGGGCCTCATCTGGTACGCGATCGTGGAGGGCGAGTCCGCGGAACGGACGGCGGTCCTGCTCGGACTCACTCCCGGGGACATCACGTACGGCACGGACCAGGCGCTCCAGTCCCTGGGCCAGGCCTGTCTGAGGTACCGGCTGGCCGCCTCCGACGATCCGCGCTGCGGAGACTTCCGCCGGCTGATCGAGGAGTCGGTCCGGCCCGACAACCCCCGTTCCAGCACCGACCTGCACAACCACATGGCGCGCTGCGCGCACTGCTCGACCGCGTACGACGAACTGACCGCCCTGCGCGACCATCCGCGCTCCGCCCTGGCCGAGGGCCTGCTGCCGTGGGCGGGTACGGCGTACGTCACGAACGACGTGCCCGGGGCGGGGCCCGTCCCGCCCGAAACCCCCACCCGTACAAGGGCGTCGGCGCTGCCCTGGCCGCCGTCCCGCCGGTTCGTGCTGACCTCGGCGACGGCGCTCGGCGTGGCCCTGGCGCCGGTCCTGTTCCTGCTGCTCTCCTCGGGCGGCGCGCCCTCGACGGACGCGGCGGGCTCGGTCTCCACGCCCTCGGGCCCGCCTCCGGTGACCGTCACGGCCACGGTCCCGGTCACCCCGTCGGCCCCCGCTGCCTCGCCCTCGGCGACCTCCGCGTCACCCTCCCCGACCCACAGTTCGGCGCCGCCGAGGTCACCGAGCCCGAAGCCGACCCCGACCGTCACGTTCCGCCCGCCGGGCAGCGTCTACGCCCAGGTGGTGAACGTCGCCTCGGGTCTGTGCCTGGACATCCGCGACGGTGATCTGACGAAGGGCACGGACGTCGTGACGGCGCCCTGCAGCTCCTCCTCCACCCAGCGCTGGCGCGTCGACACGGACAGTGCTTCCCTGCGGTCCGCCGCCGACGACAGCTTCTGTCTGGACAGCCGCGGCTCCGTCGACAACGGCGTGGGCATCTGGGAGTGCTCCTCGCTCGACGGCGACCACGGCGACAACCTGCGGTTCACGGTCGACGGGGACGGCGTCATCCGCCCGGCCGTGGCCATCGAGACGGCGGTCACGCCGGACGGCGACGACGGGCTGTCGCTGGTGCCGCTGAACGGGGGCACCGGCCAGCGCTGGCGCGCGGGCGCCCTCTGACCGCCTTTTCGAATCCCCTCCGGATTCCCTCCGGATCCCCATACCGTCCGGATCCCCCGACGGCCCACCCCTCGGACCAAGCCGAGCCCACCCCTCGAATCCGCAGGGCCCGCACCTTCGGACCGGCCGACCCGCACCCTCGGACCCGCAGGGCTCACGCCTCGGACCCACCGAGCCCGCCCCCTCGGACCCGCAGGGCCCGCATCTTCGGGTCTGCCGACCCGCACTCTCGGACCTCGAAGCCGCCGAGCCCGCACCCTCGGACCCGCAGGGCCCGCATCTTCGGACCGGCAGACCCGCACCCTCGGACCAGCCGAGCCCGCACCCTCGGACCGGCAGACCCGCACCCTCGCCCGTTCGGCCCGCCGCCCGTCAGGGCGCGGGCCACGGACCGCCGGATTCTCAGACCTCGCGGACGCCGCGTCGCCAGACACCGGTGACCAGCGGGACGCCCGGACGGTAGGCGAGGTGGACGTGGCTGGGGGCGTCCAGCAGGACCAGGTCCGCGTAGGCGCCCGGCACGAGTCGCCCGACGTCGTCCCGGCGCAGGGCCTTCGCGCCGCCCGCGGTCGCCGACCACATGGCCTCGTCCGGGGTCATCCGCATGTCCCGCACCGCGAGCGCGATACAGAAGGGCACGGACGACGTGAAGGACGAGCCGGGGTTGCAGTCGGTGGACAGCGCGACCGTGACACCCGCGTCGATCAGCCGCCGGGCGTTCGGCCACTCGGCACGGGTGGAGAACTCGGCGCCGGGGAGCAGGGTCGCCACGGTGTCACCGCTCGCGAGGGCGTCGACGTCCGCGTCCGTCAGGTGCGTGCAGTGGTCGGCGCTCGCCGCGTCCAGCTCGACGGCGAGCTGGACTCCGGGGCCGTACGAGAGCTGGTTGGCGTGCACGCGCGGGTGCAGGCCCTTCGCCTTGCCGGCCGTGAGGATCGCCCGCGCCTGGTCGCCGTCGAAGGCGCCCTTCTCGCAGAAGACGTCCACCCAACGGGCGTACGGGGCACAGGCGTCGAGCATCTCGCCGGTCACCAGGGCGACATAGCCGGCCGGGTCGTCGGCGTAGTCGGGCGGGACGATGTGCGCGCCGAGGTAGGTGACCTCGTCGGTGTGCGACGCGGCGATGCGCAGCGCGCGGGCCTCGTCCTCGACGGTCAGGCCGTAGCCCGACTTGGTCTCGAAGGTCGTGGTGCCCTGGCGGAGGGCTTCGCGCAGGTAGCGCGTGAGGTTGTGCTCCAGTTCCTCGTCGGAGGCGGCGCGGGTGGCGGCGACGGTGGTGCGGATGCCCCCCGCGCTGTACGCGCGGCCGGACATCCGGGCGTTGAACTCCTGGGTGCGGTCACCGGCGAAGACCAGGTGCGAGTGGGAGTCGACGAAGCCCGGGATCACCGCGCGGCCACCGGCGTCGACCCGGTTGTCAGTGGCGGGTGCTTTGCTTGATTCACCGGTCCACGCGATGCGGTCGCCGTCGATGACGACGGCCGCGTCCTGGATCAGACCGAGGGGAGAACCGTCGCCCAGGGAGGGATCGTTGGTGACCAGACTGGCGATGTTGGTGATGACGGTCGTGCTGCTCATGGCGTCCTCAGGGGTGGCGGGACTGCTGGTGGGCGGCATCGGGCGCGCGAGGTCGGGCCCGTGTCCGGGTTTCAGGAGCGCAGGGCTTCGACGGCGTCCGCGAGAGCTGCCGGCACATCCTGTACGAGGGTGTGCGCGCCGTCGCGTACGACGTGCCGGCCCGCCACGACCGTGTGCCGGACATCGGCGGCCGTGGCCGCGAATACGGCGGTCTCGGCGCCGAGGCGTGGCACCGGTCCCGCTGTTCTGACCGAGTCGAGCGCGATCGTGGTGAAGTCGGCGAGCGCGCCCGTCGCGATGCTGCCCGCGTCGTCCCAGCCGAGGGCCGCGTGGCCGTCGGCGGAGGCTGCGCGCAGCAGGGCGGCGGCCGTCCAGTGACCGCGGGTGCGGGTGCGCAGCCGCTCGTTCAGCTCCATCGCGCGGGCCTCTTCGAGGAGGTCGATGACGGCGTGGCTGTCGGAGCCGAGCGAGAGGGGTGAGCCCGCGCGCTGGAGGGCGACGGCGGGGCCGATGCCGTCGGCGAGGTCGCGTTCGGTGGTCGGGCACATGCAGGTGCCGGTGCCGGAGTCACCGAGCAGGGCGATGTCCTCGTCCGTGAGGTGCGTGTTGTGGACGCCGGTGGTCCGCGGGCCGAGGACCCCGTGGTCGGCGAGCAGTCGGGTGGGCGTGCAGCCGTGGGTGGCGTGGCAGGCCTCGTTCTCCGCCGTCTGCTCGGACAGGTGCACATGGAGCGGGGCGCGCCGCTCCTCGGCCCAGCGCGCCACGGTGGCGAGCTGTCCGGCGGGCACGGCCCGTACGGAGTGGATCGCCGCACCGATCCGTGCGTGATCCCGGTCCTTGAGAAGTGAAGAGCGTTCCGCCCAGGCGTCGGCGGTGCCGTCGGAGAAGCGCCGCTGGTGCGGGTTGGGCGGCTGCCCGAAGCCGGAGGAGAGGTAGGCCGTGTCGAGCAGGGTGATGCGGATCCCGGCGTCGGCGGCGGCGGCGATGAGTGCCTCGCCCATGGCGTTGGGGTCGGCGTAGGGGGTGCCGTCGTGGGCGTGGTGCACGTAGTGGAACTCCCCCACGGCGGTGACTCCGGCGAGCGCCATCTCCGCGTACACCGCGCGGGCCAGCGCGTGGTAGGTCTCCGGGGTCAGCCGGTCCGCGAAGGAGTACATGATCTCGCGCCAGGTCCAGAAGGTGCCGGAGCCGACCTGGACGGTGCCGCGCAGGGCGCGGTGGAAGGCGTGCGAGTGGGCATTGGCGAGACCGGGGAGGGTGAGTCCGCGGAGGATCTCGGCGCCCGGCGGCGGGGTGTCGACGCCCGTGCGGACGTCGGTGACGCGGCCCTGTGCCCCGGCTTCGGAGCCGCCGGCCGACACGGTCACCGCGACGCCCGGCTCGACGTTCGTGTCGAGCCAGGCGTGTTCCAGCCAGTACGTCTGCGTCACCTGCAGGCCAGCCCTTCGAGTACGTCGGCGAGTGCGGTCACCCCGGCCACGCAGTCGTCCTCGGCGGCGTACTCGGCCGGGGAGTGCGAGACACCCGTGGGGTTGCGTACGAACAGCATGGCGGTCGGGACGGTGCCGGAGAGGATTCCGGCATCGTGTCCGGCCCCCGTCCCCAGAACGGGGACGCTCAGGACGGCGTCCCGCTCCTTGCCCAGGATGCGGGCGAGTTCGTCGCGCAGGGCGTGCTCGAACTCGACGACAGGGGTGAACGACTCGCGGACCACGTCGAGTTCGACGCCCTGCGCGTCCGCGTACTCGCGCGCCGCCTTCTCGACGCCGGTGACGACCGTGTCCAGGGTCGCCTGATCGGCGGCGCGCGAGTCGAGCCAGCCGCGCACCAGGGAGGGAATGGCGTTCACGCCGTTCGGCTCGACGGCGATCTTGCCGAACGTGGCGACGGCGCCCGCGAGTCGGGCCTCGCGGCGGGCGGCGAGGACGGTCTCGGCGTACGGCAGCATCGGGTCGTGGCGGTCCACGAGGCGGGTCGTGCCGGCGTGGTTGGCCTCGCCGCGGAAGTCGAAGCGCCAGCGGCCGTGCGGCCAGATGGCACTGGCGATGCCGACCTGGTCGCCGCCGAGGTCGAGGGCGCGGCCCTGCTCGACGTGCAGTTCGACGAAGGCGCCGATCCGGCCGAGCCGCTCGGGGTCGGGGCCGATGGTGCCCGCGTCGTATCCGGCCCGCTCCATGGCCTGCGGCAGGGTGATGCCGTCGGCGTCGGTCAGCCGGTGCGCCTGTTCGACGGTGAGCTGCCCGGCGGCCAGCCGGGAGCCGACGCAGGCGAGCCCGAACCGGGCGCCCTCCTCGTCGCCGAAGTTGACGATGGCGAGGGGCTTGGTGAACTGCACGCCCCGGGCGCGGAGTTCATCGAGGGCGGCGAAGGAGGAGACGACACCGAGGGGGCCGTCGAAGGCGCCGCCGTCGGGCACGGAGTCCAGGTGGGATCCGGTGACCACGGCGTCCCCCGCGGCGGGGTCGCCGAGCCAGGCCCACTGGTTGCCGTTGCGGTCGAGCTCGTAGGTCAGTCCGCGGGATTCGGCCTGCTGCCTGAACCAGGCGCGGCACTCGGTGTCGGCCCCGGTCCAGGCGAACCGGCGGTAGCCGCCGGAGGCGGAGCTGCGGCCGATCGGCAGCAGCTCCGCCCACATGCTGTGGAACGTCACGCGTCGTCACCCTCGCGCATCGGGATGCGCACACCACGCTCGTCCGCGACGGACTCGGCGATGTCGTAGCCGGCGTCGACGTGGCGGATGACACCCATGCCGGGGTCGTTCGTCAGCACGCGGCGGATCTTCTCGCCGGCGAGCTTGGTGCCGTCGGCCACGGAGACCTGGCCCGCGTGGATGGAGCGGCCCATGCCGACGCCGCCGCCGTGGTGGATGGAGACCCAGGAGGCGCCCGAGGCGACGTTCACCATGGCGTTCAGCAGCGGCCAGTCGGCGATCGCGTCGGAGCCGTCGAGCATGGCCTCGGTCTCGCGGTACGGGGAGGCGACGGAGCCGCAGTCGAGGTGGTCGCGGCCGATGGCGAGGGGGGCGGCGAGTTCGCCGGACGCCACCATGTCGTTGAAGCGCTCGCCTGCCTTGTCGCGCTCGCCGTAGCCGAGCCAGCAGATACGGGCGGGCAGGCCCTGGAAGTGGACGCGCTCGCCGGCCAGCTTGATCCAGCGGTGCAGGGACTCGTTCTCCGGGAAGAGGTCGAGGATCGCCTTGTCCGTCTTGTGGATGTCGGAGGCCTCGCCGGAGAGGGCCGCCCAGCGGAAGGGGCCCTTGCCCTCGGAGAAGAGGGGGCGGATGTAGGCGGGGACGAAGCCGGGGAAGGCGAAGGCGCGGTCGTACCCGGCGAGCTGGGCCTCTCCGCGGATCGAGTTGCCGTAGTCGAAGACCTCGGCGCCGGCGTCCATGAAGCCGACCATGGCCTCGACGTGCTTGGCCATGGACTCGCGGGCGCGGGTGGTGAAGCCCGCCGGGTCCTTGGCGGCCGCGTCGGCCATGTCGTCGAAGTCGATGCCGATGGGGAGGTAGGCGAGCGGGTCGTGGGCCGAGGTCTGGTCGGTCACGATGTCGATGGGGGCGCCCTCGGCGAGCATCCGCGGCAGCAGCTCGGCCGCGTTGCCGAGGAGGCCGATGGAGAGCGGCTTGCGCTGGTCGCGGGCCTCGACGGCGAGCTGGAGGGCGTGCTCCAGGGAGTCGGCCTTCACGTCCAGGTAGCGGTGCTCGATGCGGCGCTCGATGGCGCGCGGGTCGACGTCGATGCAGATCGCGACGCCGTCGTTCATCGTCACGGCGAGCGGCTGGGCGCCGCCCATGCCGCCGAGACCGGCGGTCAGCGTGATCGTGCCGGCGAGGGTGCCGTTGAACTTCTTCGCGGCGACGGCGGAGAAGGTCTCGTAGGTGCCCTGGAGGATGCCCTGGGTACCGATGTAGATCCAGGAACCGGCGGTCATCTGGCCGTACATGGTGAGGCCGAGGGCCTCCAGGCGCCGGAACTCCTCCCAGTTCGCCCAGTCGCCGACCAGGTTGGAGTTGGCGATGAGGACGCGCGGGGCCCACTCGTGGGTCTGCATGACGCCGACGGGGCGGCCGGACTGGACGAGCATCGTCTCGTCCTGCTTGAGCGTCCTGAGCGTGCGGACCATGGCGTCGAAGGAGCGCCAGTCACGGGCGGCCTTGCCGGTGCCGCCGTAGACGACGAGCTTGTCGGGGTGCTCGGCGACCTCTGGGTCGAGGTTGTTCTGCAGCATCCGCAGGGCGGCTTCCTGCTGCCATCCCAGGGCGCTCAGTTCCGTACCGCGCGGTGCTCGGACGGGGCGGGGTCCTGACATGGTCTGCCTCCTAGCGAACTGTTGCTGTAGATATTCACATCCTGGCTCTTTGAATAGAGCTAGTCAATAGCTGCACGGCCCCGCACGCGCTCCTCCCGGATGTTTGGCTGGGATGTATGGGCGCAGACATGGACAGGGCAGGGGATCCGGCGGGCGACGGGGCGAGTGGGGCTGCGATGTCTTCGGCAGAGGCTTCGAGGACGCCTTCGGGCGACGCGACGGCGAACGAAGGCGAGGGGACGGACGGGGACGGGGGCCCGACGGCGACGGACGGGGACAGCAGGACGGCAGACGGCGACGGGACGAGGGACGGGGACGGGACGACGGCGAACGGCGACGGGACGACGAACGGCGACCGGACGGCCACGAACGGCGACGGGACGACGAACGGCGACCGGACGGCCACGAACGGCGACGGGACGACAGACGAGGACCGGACGGCCGCGAACGGCGATGGGACGGCGAACCGGGGCCGGACGACGCACGGCGGCGGAACGGCGGCGAAGGACGGCGGGACGACGAACCGGGGTCGGACTGCGGGCCGGGACCGGACGGCAGATCGGGGCGGGGGCGTGGGCATGGGCGAGCCGGACTCCGAGCGGGTCGCCCGGCGGGACGACGCCGTGCGCGCCGCCGTGGAACAGTGCCTCCTCTCCCCGGGCCACCCCATCGTCGCGCTCCTCGACGTCCCCGGCATCCGGGCCTCGGCCGCCGCACTGCACGCCGCCTTCGACGCGGTGGCCGCTCCCGGCACGCCCGTGCTGCACGCCTTCGCGGTGAAGGCGACGCCCCTCGTGCCCGTCCTGCGGCTGCTGCGCGAGCAGGGCATCGGCGCGGAGGTGGCGAGCCCGGGAGAGCTCGCGCTCGCCCGGGCGGCCGGGATCCCGCCCGCGCGGACCGTGCTCGACTCGCCGGCCAAGACACTCGCCGAACTGCGCGAGGCGCTGGCACTGGGCGTCGCGATCAACGCGGACAGCCCGCAGGAACTGGACCGCATCGACGCCATGGTGTGCTCGGCGGCCACCGACTCCCCCATCGGGCTCCGGGTGAACCCGCAGGTCGGCGGGGGTTCGATCGAGGCGCTGTCCACGGCGACGGCGACCTCCAAGTTCGGGGTCGCGCTGCGGGACGAGGGGGCCCGCTCGTGGATCGTGCGGGCGTACGCCGATCGTCCCTGGCTGACCCGGCTGCACGCGCACTCGGGCTCGCAGGGCATGCCGCTCTCCCTGATGGCGCAGGGCGTGGCGGAGACGTACGCGCTGGCGGAGGAGATCAACCGGCACGTCGGGCGGCGGCAGGTCGACACGATCGACATCGGCGGCGGACTGCCGGTCAACTTCGGCTCCGACGCGACGACACCGACGTACGCGCAGTACGCGCGGCTGCTCGCCGAGGTGGCGCCGGGACTGTTCGACGGACGCTACGGGCTGGTCACCGAGTTCGGGCGGTCCCTGCTCGCCAAGCACGGGACGGTGCTGGCGCGGGTCGAGTACGTGAAGTCCGCCGGGGGCCGGGCGGTCGCGATCACCCACGCCGGGGTGCAGGTGGCGACCCGCACGGTCTACGCGCCGGGGGCCTGGCCGCTGCGGATCGCCGCGTACGACGCGAAGGGCCGGTCCAAGACGGGGCCGGACGTCGTCCAGGACGTCGCGGGCCCCGCCTGCTTCGCGGGCGACCTGCTGGCCGAGGGCCGCGCGCTTCCGCTGCTCGAACAGGGCGACCACGTGGCCGCGCTGGACACCGGCGCCTACTATTTCGCCCACCATTACGCGTACAACTCGCTCGCCCGTCCCGGCATCTACGGCTTCGCACCGGCCGGCGACGACGCGGGCGGCACGCGCTTCGCGGTCGTACGGGAGCCGCAGACGCTCGACGAGATCGTCGCGGAGTCGGGCGTCGCGCACGGGCCGTCGCTCACCGCGCTGTAGCCACCGCCCTCGCTGCGGGGACGGCGGCACGAGCGACGGGGGACGGGCGGCACGCGCCAAAGCGCACCTCGACCGACGGGATCCGCGGGACTGCCGGGTCCACGCACCGGCAGGTTCCGGTCCCGGGGCGCACGCGCATGCCGCGCGCCCGATCACACTCGCGAGCACCCCTGCCGCGCCCCTCAGGGCAGCACAAACCGGCCACGGTCGGTTTCAGCACGCCGGAGAATGTGGCCAGTTGACCCACCTTAGTCATCGCGGGCATGTTCCACAGGAAAATGCCCGATCACTCCCTTCCCGTGCGCACAGTGCGTAACTTCTTCGTCACTCGGCCGAACCCTTGGCGGGAGGGGAGACACGGTGCCTGGAATCGACGAGTGCCTGCTGGAAGCCATGACACTGCCCGGTGCGCGGGGTGCCTCGGTGGTCGACTGGACCAGCGGCCTGGCCCTGGGCACGGTGGGCGACGCACCGGGAGACGACCACGAGACGACCGCTGCCGAGGCCGCCGAGCTGGCCCGGCTCGCCGCGGAGAACCGCTCGTTCGCCCCCAAGGACGGCTCCGACTGGTCCGAGTGGTCCGATCAGGAGACCCCGATCGAAGACTTGATCATCAGCAACCGCGACAGCTATCACGTCCTGCGTTTCGTCCGGACCACCTTCGACAGCAGCGTCTTCCTGCACCTGTGGCTGGCCCGCTCGGACGGCAATCTCGCCCTGGCACGCATCCGGCTCGGCGAGATGGCCGGACGGCTGGTGCTCGTATGACCACGGTCAGGACACCTCCTCCGCCCCGGCTCCCGGTGCGGGACAGGGCGCCGAGCGCCGCGGCCGGCGCCTCGCCGATGCTCAGCCGCCTCGCCGAGGAGCGGGCCACCGGCGTCCTCATCCGCGAGCGCGGCACCCTCTATCTCGCCGACGGTGAGGTGGTGCACGCCGAGAGCCCGGCCACACCGGGGCTCGACGTGCTGTTCTCCGTCCGCGGCGTGCTGGACGCCGAGGTGTGGCGGGAGGCGGTCGCCGCGGCCGGGGCGCGCCGACGGGTCGGCCGGTTCCTGATCGACAGCGGGTGGATCGCGGAGGGCGCGCTGGAGCTGTGCCATCTCGGCTCCCTGTACGACGCGGCGTACTTCGTACTCGGGCCGAGCAGCACTCCGAGCCGCTTCCGGTACGGCGCCGCGCACTGGTTCGGCCCGCTCCGCCCCGTCCCCGTCGCCGCGCTGGAGCGCGAGACGGTACGTCGGCGCGAACTCCTGCACCGCATATGGCCCGACCCGGCGACCGACACCGCGCCGCTCCGGCGCGCCCTGCTCGCCGCGGGGCCGACGGTGCCGCTGCGCCAGGAGGCCGTCCTCGGCCGGGTGGACGGCGTCCGCACGGCGGCGGACGTGTCCCTCGCGCTGGGACGGCCCGCCTTCCACACGCTCGTCGACCTGCGCCGACTCGCCGCCGCCGGACTCGTGACGGCCGCTCCGCCACCGCAGCCGCTCCCCCCGCCCAGCGTGCTCACCCAGACCTCCACCGATCCCGACGTCGCGTTGCTGCGACGACTCAGAGACGCGCTGGAGGCCTTGTGAGTCCCAACCCGCGGGAGGCCTTGTGATCCGCGCGCTACGACAGCGTGCCGAGAGGAGACTGCTGATGGCGGCGGAACCCGAAGTCCTCGACGAACTCCATCGGTTGAGGGCCCGCGTGCCCCAGCTGACCGGAGCGCTCGCGGCCAGCGCCGACGGTCTCGTCCTCGCCCACGACACGCCCGGTGTGGAACCGGACGGCCTGGCCGCGCTCACCGCGGCCGCACTGGGAGTCGCCATACGGATGGCCGAGTCAACCGGGCACGGCGATCTGCGTGAACTGCTGGTCCGCGGTGTGCACGGCTATGTGGCGACCTACGCGGCAGGCGGCTCCGCCGTCCTGACGCTGCTGGCCCAGGACCGGGTCAATGTCGGCCGGCTGCACCTGGAGGGGCGGCGTTCCGGCACCCGGATCGGGGAGCTCGTCGACGCCGCCACAGCACGCGGCGAGCTGGTCGCCGACCCACCCAAGCCGTCTGCGAAGCCCTCGTCGGCCCCATCGCGCACACGCACGGCACGCGGCACGACCGCCGCGCGCCCCACTTCTACCCCTGCCACCAACCACCCGAGAACATCAGAGAGTTGAAGGAGCACAGCATCATGACGAACACCGAGACCGCGCTCAAAGAGGCACTGGCGTCCATCGAGGGCGCGACCGGAGCCGCCCTCGTCGACTACACCAGCGGAATGGCGCTGGGCACGATCGGTGGCAGCAAGAGTTTCGACCTCACCGTCGCGGCCGCCGGCAACACGGACGTCGTCCGCGCCAAGCTCCGCACCATGGAGCACCTGGGGCTGAAGGGCGACATCGAGGACATCCTGATCACGCTCTCCGACCAGTACCACCTGATCCGGTTGATCAAGGGGCGTGGCGGAAACGGCCTCTTCCTGTACCTGGTGCTCGACCAGAAGCGCGCCAATCTGGCGATGGCCCGGCACCAACTGAAGAGGATCGAGGCCGACCTGGAGGTTTAGTTCCGGGCCGGTCAGCGACGTCGCGCCCCACCGGGCGCGGCGTCGCCCGCCGCCACTCCGGTGGCGCGGACGGCCCGGACCGGCTTGCCCACAGGGGCACCGGCGCGCGGGCCGAGCCAGTCGACACGCACCCAGATCAGCGCCTGCTCGGCCCGCTCCAGGCGCCCGAGCCGGCCGGCCTTCAGCCACAGTCCGACGCCCGCGCCGGCGAGCAGCATGCCGCCCGCGGCGGGCACGGCGAACGAGCTGCCCAGCGCTGCCGCGAAGGCGAGGAGCAGCCACCAGCGGTGGCCCCGGCGCCAGTTGCGAACCGTCACGGCACGGTCCTGGAGCACATCGTGCTTACTGGCACGCACGGCGGAGCGGACCAGAGCGGCGTACCGCTTCCTGCGCCAGTACGGCACCACGGCCGCCGCGACGAGAAACAGCGCGGCCCCCGCCATGACGCCGATCCTGCGCCCCGTCAGTCCGGGGAAGACCACCCCGACTCCGGCAGCCAGCACCCCGCTCCACCACAGTGGTGCGGCTCCGGCCCGCACCACGACGGCCATCCGGGCCAACCCCTGTCCTCCGCGCGCCACCATCTGCCTCCCGTCTCAGCGCCTTCACGCCCACGGGTACGTCGCCGACCGCCGCCGCGCCCGTGTGTCTCTGGGCGCGCAGGCTAGCCACGGAAGGTGAGACGAGTCTGAGAAACACCCGAATTCGCACGCCCGAATTCGGGATTCGGCGCCTACTCGACGAACAGTCCCCGCACCGCGGCCCGCGCGTCGAACTGCTCCAACCGCGCCTGCGCGTCCGGCAGGTCGTCGCACATGGCCTCCAGCAGAACGCGGCCCAGCAGCATCGGCGCGCACGCCGTGTCGAAGGCGAGGCCGGTGCCGACGGCGGCGGGGAGCAGCAGGTCGGACACCTTCGCCACCGGAGCGAACGCGGAGTCCGCGACCGTGACGACGGTCAGCCCGGCCTCCTTCGCGTAGCCCAGGGCGTCGACGACCTCGCGCGGGTGCCGGGGCAGCGCGAAGCACAGCAGGGAGGTGGCCCCGGCCCGGACGGCCGCGTCGATGCGGTCCTGGAGCATCGTGCCGCCCTCGTGCAGCAGCCGTACGTCGGGGTGCACCTTGGCGGCGAAGTAGGCGAAGCCGTAGGCCTGGGAGGCGGCGGCGCGCAGCCCGAGGACGGGCAGCGGACGGGACGCGGCCAGCAGGCGTCCCGCTCTCGCGACCGGGCGCGGATCGGCGAGCACCGCCGCGAGGTGGCGCAGGTTCTCGATCTCGGCCTCGACGGCCTGCTGGTACTCGTTGTACGAGGCGGTGTCGGTGGCCGGTTCGGCGGGCGCGACCTCGCGCAGGTGCCTGCGCAGCGCAGGGTAGCCGTCGAAGCCGAGGGCGACCGCGAAGCGGGTGACGGAGGGCTGGCTGACTCCGGCGAGTTCGGCGAGTTCGACGCTGGACAGGAACGGCACGTCGGCGGCGCGCCGCACCATGCTGTGGGCGATGCGCCGCTGGGTCGGCGTCAGCCGGCGCCCCTCGAAGAGGGCCTGGAGCCGCCCGGCGGGGCTGTCGCTCACACCCGTGTCGCTCTCCACGCCGCCGTCCCCCATCGCCCTGCCGTCCCCGTTCTTGTCGCTGCCCCCGGCCATACCGCTGCCCGTGCTCATGACGTGCTCCCCCTCCAGATGTCCGTGAACCGGTCGAGCAGTGCGGCGGCCGCCGTCACGTCGTCCGTGAGCGGCCGGTCGGCCTGCTCCGCGTCGAGCACCGCCTCGGCCAGTTCCATTGCCCGCCCGGCCGGCAGCTCCGGGTCGGGCCGCAGATCGCGCTGGCGCAGCGCCCGCACCGCGGCGACCAGTTCGCAGCCGACGACGAGACGGTACGCACCGCACGCCCGCAGCGTCTGACGTGCGGCGAGCGAGGCGAAGCTCGCCTGTTCCTCGACGCCCCGGGAGAGTACAGCGTGACCGAGCGAGGCGGGCGCGGAGAAGGCCCGCAGGTCACCGAGTGCGGCACCGGCTGCGTACTCCAGGATCATCACGCCGGAGGACGCCGGTTCGTGGTCGGCGAGGAAGGGGCGAAGCCGGGTGTAGGCGGGTTCGTTGAGGGTGGACAGGCGGGAGGTGGACAGACGTGCCACCTGGGTGACGGCGAGCCTGAAGTGGTCCAGCGCGAGGGCGAGTTGGGCCTGGTAGAAGCCACCGTGGTGGTAGGCGGCCATGTCCTCCGGGGAGATGAGGGGATTCTCCGCGGCGGCGTTGATCTCCACGGCGAGGACCGTCTCCAGCGCGTCCGCCGCGTCGTGCGCGGGGCCGTGGATCTGCGGGAGGCAGCGGAAGCCGTACGGGTCCTGGATCCGCCCGAGCGGTGGCGTGGGCCGGTCCGCGGCGCCGATCAACTCCCGCATCCGGCGGGCCACTTCGATCGATCCCCGGTGCGGCCGGGCGGCGTGCACGGGCGCCGCGTACGCCTCGTGGGACCCGTCGACCGCCAGCAGCGACAGGGCCGCGACGACCTGCGTGGCGCCGATCAGCCCGCGCAGTTCGTGCAGCGCGAGCGCGGACTGCCCGAGGGTGAGCGCGTTGCTGCTGATGAGCGCGAGGGCGTCGTTGTTGTCGAGCGCCTGCGGCTCGGGAGCCACGCCGCCGGACCAGGCCTCCGGCCCTCCGCCGGCCGGCACCACGGATCCACCCGCACCCGCCCGGGACCACTCCCCTGCTCCTGGGACCCCGGCCCTCGGGACCCCGACGACCGCTCCCTCCCCATCCCCGTCCGCCCCACCGGACCGCACCAGCGAACCGTCCGGCCCCCTCCACGGGTGCTCCCCCGCGAGGGCCAGGCCCACCTGGGCCAGGGCGGCGATGTCCCCGGTCCCGACCGAGCCGAACTCGTTGACGACCGGGTACGCGCCGTTCTCCAGCGCCTCGCACAGGGCCGTCACGACGGTGGGCCGCAGTCCCGCGCCGCCCGCGAGGAGCTGGTTCGCGCGGACGGCGAGCATCGCGCGGATCTGCCGGGCGGGCAGTTCCTCGCCGATGGCGCCGGCGTGGCTGCGCAGCAGGCGCAGGCCGTGGCCGGCGGCGGCCTCCGTCGGCACGTCCTCGTTCCGGTTCGCGCCGACTCCGGTGGAGCGGCCGTAGACGCGGCCGGTGGCGGCGATCTGCCGGGCGGCGCACCAGGACTCCTCGACGCGCTTCATGGCATCCGTGCCGGGGACCGGCCGCGCGGCCCCGTCGGCGAGCCGTACGACGTCGTCGACACCGGTGCCGCGACCGTCCAGGACCACGAGCGCGACGTCCGCCGGAGGCGTCACCGCACAGGACGTGGCCATGATCCGAGACGACACCACGCGCACACCTTTCTATTCAGGTACCGAGAACTCTGCATGACGATATGCAGACCCGGCAAGGGGCACCTGCCGGGGGCTCGGCCCAGTCGCAACAGGGGGGCTATCCCCAGTGCCACTCGGACCTCGGCTGCCTAACGTGATGAACATGACCGGTATGGAAGCCCGCCATGACGACGCGGAACTGAAGAAGGAACTCAACGCCACCCTGCACGCCCGCAGGGAACTCGGCGACGAGTACGAATCGGCGCTGGTCGACTCGTTCCTGGAGAAGGTCGAGCAGCATCTCGACGGCGCCGTCGACCGCCGGGTGCGGCGCCAGCTCGCCGAACAGCAGATGGTGGTGGCGCGCGGCGCGCGTTCGCCCCAGTCGTCCGACTCCTGGGGCGAGCGTTTCGGCTTCGGGATCGTCTCGCTCGTCCTCGCGGTCCCGCTGTCCGCGATCGGCGGCGGAATCGCCCACCTGCCCGGACTGCTCGTCGCCTGGGTCGGCATCGTGGGCGTGAACGTGGTCCAGGCAGCGCGCCTCTCCCCGGGCTTCTTCGGCCGCCGCAAGACCCGGCCGGAGTCGGACTGGGAGGGGTAGGCGCAGCGCATGGGCGCGAGGAATTTGGCCGACGCACGGCGGGGTAGGTGCGCCGCGGAGCCCCGCCCGTACGGGGAAACGGGCGCCGCGCAGCCTCGTACGGCGCACGAAAGGGCCCGGCACTTGAGACAAGTGCCGGGCCCTTCGACGTGTTGCGCGGGGACCGCCGCACCCCCGATACCGGGGGGCGGGACGACGGCGGTCCCCGCGAGGGACGCGGGCCGGGTCAGGACCGGGCTTACGCGTCCTAGGCGTCCATGGAGGTCCGGGAGCCGCTCCGGAGGTCCTTGGCGCCGTTTTGGCGCCGGCCGGGGCGGGGAGCCGCTCCCGCCCTGCCGACACCCATCAATGTGCCGGACCCGTGTTAAGCGGGTGCTGCGCGGACGTGACGCGCTCGTACCACTTCCGCGAAGTTCACCTCGGCCGGAGCCTGAAGATCCACACGGATCCGACACTTCGAACAAATATCCCGCTCGGACCCCGAACGACCGAACGTTCTGCGCCCGGCGATGCCTCTGACCGTCACCCGTGCGCCCCGGGCCACTGCCCGGCGCGCACCCCGGTTGTCTCCCGTGGCCCCGGCACGTTCCCGCGGGCCCCGGCAGTCACGCGGGAGTCACGCCCTGGTGCCGCCCTTGGCCAGGAACGACAGCAGGTCCTGCCGGCTGACGACACCGGTGGGCTTGCCCTCGACGAGCACGATCGCGGCGTCGGCGCGGCCGAGCACGGACATCAGGTCGGCGACCGGCTCACCGGAACCGACCTGCGGCAGCGGCGACGACATGTGCTTCTCCAGCGGGTCGTCCAGCGACGCCCGCTTGGTGAACAGCGCGTCGAGGAGCTCGCGCTCCACGACCGACCCGATGACCTCGGCGGCCATCACGTCCGGGTGGCCGGCGCCCGGCTTGACGATCGGCATCTGCGAGACGCCGTACTCGCGCAGCACCTCGATGGCCTCGCCGACGGTCTCCTCCGGGTGCATGTGGACGAGCGAGGGGATCGTGGCGCCCGCCTTGTCGTTCAGCACGTCGGCGACACGGGCGCTCGGGCCGGTGTCCTCCAGGAAGCCGTAGTCGGCCATCCACTCGTCGTTGAAGATCTTGCTGAGGTATCCGCGCCCGCTGTCGGGGAGCAGCACGACCACGACGTCGTCGGGGCCGAGGCGCTCGGCGACCCGCAGCGCGGCGACCACGGCCATGCCGCAGGAGCCGCCGACGAGCAGCCCCTCCTCCTTGGCCAGCCGCCGCGTCATCTGGAAGGAGTCCTTGTCGGACACGGCGACGATCTCGTCCGCGACCGTACGGTCGTACGCGGTCGGCCAGAAGTCCTCACCGACGCCCTCGACGAGGTAGGGCCGGCCGGAGCCGCCGGAGTACACGGACCCCTCGGGGTCGGCGCCGACGACCTGCACCTTTCCGTCGCTCGCGTCCTTCAGATACCGGCCGGTACCGGAGATCGTGCCGCCGGTCCCCACACCCGCGACGAAGTGGGTGATCTTCCCCTCCGTCTGCTCCCACAGCTCGGGGCCGGTCGAGTGATAGTGCGAGAGGGGGTTGTTCGGGTTGGAGTACTGGTCGGGCTTCCAGGCTCCCGGGGTCTCCCGGACCAGCCGGTCGGAGACGTTGTAGTACGAGTCCGGGTGCTCCGGGTCGACGGCGGTGGGGCAGACCACGACCTCGGCCCCGTACGCGCGCAGCACGTTGATCTTGTCGGTGGAGACCTTGTCGGGGCACACGAAGATGCACTTGTACCCCTTCTGCTGCGCCACGATGGCGAGCCCCACACCGGTGTTCCCACTGGTCGGCTCGACGATCGTGCCGCCGGGCTTGAGGGCGCCGCTCTCCTCCGCGGCCTCGATCATGCGCAGGGCGATGCGGTCCTTCACGGATCCGCCGGGGTTGAAGTACTCAACCTTCGCCAGGACGGTCGCCTGGATGCCCGCGGTCACGTTGTTGAGTCTCACCAGCGGGGTGTTGCCGACGAGACTGATCATCGAGTCGTGGAATTGCACCGTTGTCTCCGGAGCTGCGTTTTCAACAGGAATGGTCCCGTCAGCCTACGGCCCTGAACAGCCGTTCACGCGCCGTTGAGATTGGCCCACCCGCTCTTCGGGGCAAGCAGTGGTTGTACGGCTACAGGAGGTGGCGGCGACGGATGTCGAGCTTGTCGAGGGCGAGGGTGGCCAGGCGGATCGCTGCGGGCGCGGCGTACGGCGGGGGCGGGGTCGGACTGGTGGGTGCGGCGGCCGTCGGTCTTGTGCTGGCCGAGGTGCAGCTCGCGAAGCGGCATGTGGGCAACGGGCACGCTCCCTACGCCCCGCGCGCGGACGGTCTCTACGGGTACGACTACGCCGGTGCCTCCGCTGACGAATCCCCGCTGCGCCTGACGATGCTCGGCGACTCGACGGCCGCGGGACAGGGGGTGCGCCGGGCCCGCCAGACCCCGGGCGCCCTGCTGTCCTCCGGGCTCGCGGCGGTGGCCGAGCGGCCGGTGGAGCTGTGCAACGTGGCGCTGCCCGGCGCCCAGTCGGACGACCTGGACCGCCAGGTCGCCCTCGCCCTCACGGACACCTCGCGACTGCCCGACATCTGCGTGATCATGATCGGGGCGAACGACGTGACGCACCGGATGCCGCCGACGCGCTCCGTGCGTCACCTGTCCGCGGCGGTACGCCGGCTGCGCACGGCCGGTGCCGAGGTGGTCGTCGGCACCTGTCCCGACCTGGGCACGGTCGAGCAGGTCCAGCAGCCGCTGCGCTGGCTGGCCCGGCGCGCGTCCCGCCAGCTGGCCGCGGCCCAGACGATCGGAACGGTCGAGCAGGGCGGCCGTACGGTGTCGCTGGGCGACCTGCTGGGCCCCGAGTTCGAGGCGAACCCGCGCGAGCTGTTCGGCCCGGACCACTACCACCCCTCGGCGGAGGGGTACGCCACGGCGGCCATGGCACTCCTGCCGACGGTCTGCGCGGCACTCGGCCTCTGGCCGGCCGAGGAGGAGCGTCCGGACGTCTCGCGCCACGAGGGATTCCTGCCGGTCGCCCGTGCGGCAGCCGAAGCCGCCTCCGAGCCCGGCACCGAGGTCGCCGCCGCCATGCCCACCGGCCCCCGCGGCCCCTGGGCCCTCCTCAAACGCCGCCGCCGCCAACGCCTCCCCGCCACAGACCCAGCCCCAACCCCCTACAACTGACCCCTCCAGATCAACGACTCCCCGACCCCGGGACGGCTTCCCGACCCCGGAACCGACCCCGGAACCGATCCCGGGTTCCGGGGCGGTCCCGGGTTCCGGGGGCGCGGGCCCAGTTGCGGGTGCGGCAGTCCCGGGTTCCGGGGCCGCGGGCCCAGTTGCGGGTGCGGGTGCGTGGGGGCTGGTCGCGCAGTTCCCCGCGCCCCTGAGCCCGTCACCCCGGCCGGCGAAGAACCAGCCCGGGCGAGCGAAAGATCAGCTCCTCCGGCGTTTGGGGAGCGGCGCCAGGGCAGAGCCCAAATCCAGCCGGCGTTCGAGAAGCGAGGCCAGGGCACAGCACAGATCCAGCCCCTCCGGCCTTCGAAGAGCGGGGTCAAGGCACGGCCCACATCAGCAGAGCCCAGATCCAGCCCCTCCGGCGTTTGAGGAGCGGGGTCTGGGGCAGAGCCCCAGAAAGGCCGGCCCAAGAGGGGGTTCACCCCTCACCAAGCCCCCGTGCAACGGGCCCCCCGCAGAAGGCGCCCCCGCCAGAGAAAAGCAAGCGCTTAGAAAAGTGCGTCCGGTGTCACACACCAAGACCGGTGACCTCGACGGTACGTGCGGGTAACTTCCCAATCAGCCCTGCACACTTCCCGTACGCCAATGGAGCCGTGATGCCCGAAGCCGTGATCGTCTCAGCCACCCGCTCACCGATCGGCCGTGCCTTCAAGGGCTCCCTGAAGGACGTGCGCCCCGACGACCTGACCGCCACGATCATCCAGGCAGCCCTCGCCAAGGTCCCCGAGCTGGACCCGAGGGACATCGACGACCTGATGCTCGGCTGTGGCCTCCCCGGCGGCGAGCAGGGCCACAACCTCGGCCGGATCGTGGCCGTGCAGATGGGAATGGACCACCTCCCGGGCTGCACCATCACGCGTTACTGTTCCTCCTCCCTGCAGACCTCCCGCATGGCCCTGCACGCCATCAAGGCGGGCGAGGGCGACGTCTTCATCTCGGCGGGCGTCGAGATGGTGTCGCGGTCCGTCAAGGGCACCTCCGACGGCATTCCCGACACCCACAACCCCCTCTTCGCCGACGCCGAGGCCCGCACGGTCGAGGTCGCGCAGTCGGAGGGGTCGACCTGGCACGACCCGCGCGAGGACGGCCTGATCCCGGACGCGTACATCGCGATGGGCCAGACCGCCGAGAACCTGGCCCGCCTCAAGGGCGTCACCCGCCAGGACATGGACGAGTTCGGCGTGCGCTCGCAGAACCTCGCCGAGGAAGCCATCAAGAACGGCTTCTGGGAGCGCGAGATCACCCCGATCACGACCCCGGACGGCACGGTCGTCAGCAAGGACGACGGCCCGCGCGCCGGCGTGACGCTGGAGGGCGTCCAGGGCCTGAAGCCGGTCTTCCGCCCCGACGGCATGGTCACCGCGGCCAACTGCTGCCCGCTGAACGACGGCGCCGCCGCCCTCGTGATCATGTCCGACACGAAGGCCCGCGAGCTCGGCCTGACCCCGCTCGCCCGCATCGTCTCGACCGGTGTCACCGGCCTCTCCCCGGAGATCATGGGCCTCGGCCCGGTGGAGGCCAGCAAGCAGGCGCTCCGCCGCGCCGGCCTCACCGTCGACGACATCGACCTGTTCGAGATCAACGAGGCCTTCGCCGCCCAGGTGATCCCGAGCTACCGCGACCTGAACATCCCGCTGGACAAGCTGAACGTGAACGGTGGCGCCATCGCCGTCGGCCACCCCTTCGGCATGACCGGCGCCCGCATCACCGGCACGCTCATCAACAGCCTCCAGTTCCACGACAAGCAGTTCGGTCTGGAGACGATGTGCGTCGGCGGCGGCCAGGGCATGGCGATGGTCATCGAGCGCCTCAGCTGACCGCGGTGACCCGTTCCTGTAACGGGAGTTGAACCCAGCGTGAACGAATCGGCCCAGAAGCCCGTAACCACCGGGACTCTGGGCCGTTTTGTGATCCAATCCCCCCCAAGATGTGACCTATGTCCCTTCGAATGGCCATTTCCGCAGGTCAGAGGTGTTGCGCAGCTAAACCCGAGGCCCAAAGTCCTGTCCTATTCGTGACGTTACGCACTGACAGTTTGGTGGTTCGCCCTTCAAGCTGATGTAGGAAGTCGGGGGCCGACTTTGAACCGGGAGTACGTCAGTGAGCGCCATGCCGATTGCTTTGCTGCTCACCACCGCCGCCACCGCGGCCGTGGGCGTCGCCGTTCTGCACACTCTGCAGAGTCTGCGTCGGCAGGTCGCAGCCCTGCACAGTGAACTTGCCGAGAGCCGCGCCGGTGCCGCGCGAGGTCTCGTGCCCGCCGCGCGAGGAGCCGCCGACGCGGACGAGATACGCATGGCCGTGGCCGAGGCGCTCGCCGACGAGCGGGAGCGGGAGCTCGCCGAGGCGCGGGCCTTCTGGGCCGCCCAGGAGGCGCGTGACGCCTCCGACGCGCCCTCGCTGCTCGGCCTGCCGGACAGCGAACTGTTCCTGCCGCGCCACTCGGACTTCGTGGGCCTGGAGCACCTGGAGCCGGTGGCCGAGGCCGGCACGGACCTCGAGGAGTTCCTCCAGACCGGCACCGCCGGCGACTCCCCGGAGCTCGCCGCGGCCCGCCGCCGTCACCCATCGCACCCGGACTTCGTTCCCGTCCAGTCACCCGTGGTCAACGACCACGAACGCACGGTGGCCTGCCTGGAGGAGCTCGCCGAGTCCCGTACGGAGCTGGCGGACGTCCGCCCCGGCCCACTCGGCACCCTCGACGTCTACGTCTTCGCCGACGGTACGACGCTGTGCATGACCCCGGGCCACCGTGAGACCGCGCAGCAGCTCGCCGCGGCTCTGGAGGCCGGTGAGACCCCGGTCCTGCTCGGCGGCTCCGGTGTCTCGGGCGCGTACGCCCTGACCTTCGCCTTCGGCGAGGAGAACGTCTACATCCTGGCGGACCGCGTCATAGCGTCACTGTGACCCGCCGGGCGTCACGGTGACGCGCACGGCGCCTTCGCGAACCGCGCAGCGCCGCCGTGAACGCACGACCTCACCCCGGCCGCCCCCCGGAGCCGGGGGGCCGACGCGCCGAGGGGGCCGGGCAACCGCGCCGGAGTCGATCAACGGATCAGACGCCGGCGCGTTTCTGTGCCTCCGCCACGAGCGTGACCGCTTCCGCCAGTTCCTCCTCGTTCTTCAGTACGAGGGCCAAGTCGTGCGCGGCGACCGTGATTTGGTCGGCGGCGGCGAACATCCCGGCGTCGGGCATCTCCCGGGGCTCCCCCGACGGGTCCTCGACCCGCTGGGTGCGGAGCGCGAACTCCCTGGCCAGCCCTAGTGCCTCAGCCGCGGCACCTCGTTGCAGGCGGCTCTGCGGTGCGGCCCGCAACCGGTCGGCGAAATGGTCCACGGCATGGGTCAACGGCGTCGTATCCAGCACGCCGCGAGACTACGCGCAGCTGCGGGACTGTTGCCAACAACCCAACCCTCAGGCACGGTGGCGTGAAGGACCGGCTTACATCCCCTTTGCGTTCGGAGGCGCCGATGTCCCAAGTCTTCTCCGAGGAGACCCATCGCAACCTGCTCGCCCGCATCCCCCATTGCACCGGTCGTGAGATCTCCGACTGGCTTCGCACCGTCGACGAAGGACCCGCCCTCTTCCGCTTCGAGGAGAAGGTCAGCTGGCTCCGCGCCGAACACGACCTCGCGTACGGCCATGCCAAAGCGATCATTCACGAGTACGACCTGAGGAGGGCTGCGCGCAAACTGCTGTGAGCGCGCACCACCGAGACGACAGGCACCCGACGACGAAGGGCCCGCGAACCGGTGGTTCGCGGGCCCTTCAGGTCACCTGACGGCCTGTCCGGCCGTCGGCGTCACTAGTCTCTGCCGCTGAAGATGGCGACCAGTCGCAGCATCTCGACGTAGATCCACACGAGGGTCATGGTCAGGCCGAACGCGGCCAGCCAGGCTTCTTCCTTCGGCGCACCGTAGGTGATGCCGTCCTCGATCTGCTTGAAGTCGAGGGTCAGGAAGAACGCGCCGATCAGGATCGCCAGGATGCCGACGATCGCGCCGAGCGGGCCGCTGCTGCGCAGTCCGCCGTCCGGGGCGACACCGAAGGCGACCAGCAGCAGGTTCACCGCCATGACGACGATGAACGCGATGGCGATCGTCAGACCGATGCGCGCGTACCGCGCGGTCACTCGGATCCAGCCCGCCTTGTAGACGAGCAGGGTGGCGCCTGCGACGGCCATCGTGCCGAGCACGGCCTGGAAGGGTGCGCCGTGCCACCGCGCGTTGTACATCTCGCTGATGACCCCGAGGAAGACGCCTTCGAAGGCGGCGTACCCGATGATCAGCGCGGGCGAGGCGACGCGCTTGAAGGACTGCACCATCGCGAGCACGAAGGCGACCAGCGCGGAGCCGACGGCCAGGCCGTAGCTCGTCGCGGAGACCGGCAGCAGCGCCCAGGCCAGGATGGCGCCGACGACGACGGTGCCGAGCGTCATGGCCGAGCGCACGACGACGTCGTCCATCGTCATCCGGCCGGTGGTGGCCGGGGCCTGCGGCGGAGCGCCGTACTGAAGGCCCTGCTGTGCGTACGGGTTCTGCGCGTAGGGGTTGCCGCCCTGCTGGGCGTACGGGTTCCCCTGCGTGCCGACAGCGGGTCCCCCGGCCTGCGGCGCCGCGTTGAAGCCCGCGTAGCCGTTGTCGCGGCTGAACCCCCGTCGCGAGAAGACCGGGTTACTGCTCCTCATTTCGCTCCTCCATGGCCACCCTCGTGACCTTGGCTCAAGAGTAATAGGTAGGCAAAGGAATGACCCTAGTGCTTGAGGAGGATCTTTCCCTCGTTGTGCCACCGTACGCGTGTGCCCTCCGGCACGCCCGCACTGGTACGAAGCCGTGACACCAGCGTCGGTGACACAGGCTCCGTGGAGATCACCTGCCCTCTCAAGCCGCCGTGATCCCTTCCTATTCCTGTCGCCCCGATCCCACCCGTTCCCGTCCGCTTCCGTTCACTCCCGTTCGCCGAGGGGGAAGCCCGTGTACCCCTCCGCGAGGTCCGTCGCGGCCGCGCGTGAGCTCGCGATCCGCTCCAGGCGGGCCAGTTGGACGCGGTCCTCGAAGGGGGTCGCGGCGGGGTCGCGGTGCAGCAGGGCCGTCATGTCGTACGAGAACCGCTCGGTCTGCCAGATCCGGCGCAGACAGGTCTCGGAATAGGCGTCGAGCCGTTCGGCCGATCCGGTGTCCCTGAGCTGGATCAGGGCGCGGGCGAAGGTGACGACGTCGCCGACGGCGAGGTTGAGGCCCTTGGCGCCGGTCGGCGGCACGATGTGAGCGGCGTCACCGGCAAGGAAGAGACGGCCGTGCCGCATCGGCTCGTGGACGTAACTCCTCATGGGTGTGACGGACTTGGCGGTGACGGGGCCGCGTCGCAGCCGCCAGTCGTCGGCGGTCTCCAGACGCCGTTCCAGCTCGTCCCAGATCTCCTCGTCGCTCCACGCCCGGGCATCCGTCCCCTCGGGCACCTGGAGATAGAGGCGGGAGACGACGGGCGAACGCATGCTGAGCAGGGCGAAGCCGCGATCGTGACGGGCGTAGACGAGCTCGTCGTGCGAGGGCGGGACGTCGGCGAGGATGCCGAGCCAGCCGAAGGGGTACGAGCGCTCGAAAGTACGGGAGAGCGCGGCGGGCACGGCCTTGCGGGCGACGCCCCAGAAGCCGTCGCACCCGACGACGTACTCGCACTCGAGCACGTCCTCCCGCCCCTCGTGCCGGAACCGCACACGGGCCCGGTCGCTCTCGGCCCCCTCGACGGCCAGCGCCTCGGCCCCGAAGAGCAGCGGGCCGCCCTCCTTGAGCTGCAGCGCGACGAGGTCCTTGCACACCTCGGTCTGTGCGTACACCATCACGGAGCGCCCGCCGGTGAGCGCCGGAAAGTCGATCCGGTGCCGCTTTCCCCGGTACCGCAGCTCGATCCCGTCGTGCCGCAGCCCCTCCCGGTCCATCCGTTCCCCGGCCCCGGCGGCCCGCAGCGCGTCCACAGTCCCCTGCTCCAGGATCCCGGCCCGCTGCCGCTGCTCCACATGGGTCCGGTCCCGGCTCTCCAGAACCACGGACTCGATCCCGGCGCGATGCAACAGCCGAGCCAGCAACAACCCGGCCGGCCCGGCCCCGACGATCCCCACGGTGGTACGCATCGCCATGCTCACACCTCTCCCTCGCGCCGTTCGCTCAGTGAAATTTCTTTCACCTTCATCACCCGCGAGTCTCCGCCGCCACGGAACCACTGTCAACGGCCGGATCACCCATCGGGGGACCGGCAACCTGAATGAACGTCAGAAACCCGCACACCGCCGCGGTTCGGGTGCAACCACACTCTCCGCCAAGCTGACCGGAGTTCCGTTCGGCGTCCACCTCAGTCAGGACTCAACCGGCATGTACGCCCGGACTTACGTCGGCGGAACCGTCAACCGCTGCTCGGCCAGCGGCTTCCAGCCCCTGGACTTCGGGAGCAACCAGACTCGCAGCCGGCGGGCCACGCTCGGAGTGTTCCGACTGTGGCCCGCGTCCCGCGATACAGGTGCGGAAAGTGCCCGGAACCGGACTTGAACCGGTACGCCCGCGAGGGGCAGCGAGGTTTAAGCTCGCCGTGTCTGCATTCCACCATCCGGGCAGACCATGGGCTCCGCATCGAGGTTCCGAGCCTATCGGGGCGCGTAACCCGAACAGCGGGCGTGCGGACCGATGTTGTCTTATTTTATTGACGTCTGAGGGTGCATCAGCACGCGGTACAGGCCGTCAGCACTTGCCAACAGCCTTTCGGACGCTCCGGGCCCGCGTACACGGATTGACGGAATTTCACCGTCCGAACACGATCGGAACGAGCCTCGGACGAGGTGCCGGGCGAACTCCCGGGCGAACTCCCAGGAGAGCGACCGCGGGGCGCGCGCTCCCCGAGCGTCCGCGGCGCGCTCACCGAGGGCTTCCCAGACGTCTTCGCGGCGCCCCGACCCGGACGGTTCTCAGGGGAGCTCCGTCATCCCCAGGTATGACACAACCGCTCCCGGTCCGACCCCAGGCTGCCCCCGGAACCGGAACAGCGGGTGACTCCATCCCGCGGATCGGCACGGACGATGGAACACGTCCCCATCAACATCGTCGTCCCGACAGGAGCACCCTCCCGTGACCACCACCCCCCTCGCAGGCACAAGCACCGCGGTCGCAGCCCGCGCCACGGAACTGTCGAAGGTCTACGGGCAGGGCGAGACCCAGGTGATCGCCCTCGACCGGGTCACCGTCGACTTCCGGCAGGCCGAGTTCACCGCGATCATGGGCCCCTCGGGGTCCGGCAAGTCCACGCTGATGCACTGTGTGGCGGGACTGGACAGCTTCTCCTCCGGCTCCGTGCGCATCGGCGACACGGAGCTCGGCTCCCTGAAGGACAAGCAGCTCACCAAGTTGCGCCGGGACAAGATCGGCTTCATCTTCCAGGCGTTCAACCTGCTGCCGACCCTGACGGCCCTGGAGAACATCACCCTCCCGATGGACATCGCCGGCCGCAAGCCCGACAAGGAGTGGCTGGACAAGGTCATCAAGATGATCGGCCTCGCCGACCGTCTGAGCCACCGCCCCTCCCAGCTCTCCGGCGGCCAGCAGCAGCGCGTCGCCGTCGCCCGCGCCCTCGCCTCCCGCCCCGACATCATCTTCGGCGACGAGCCGACCGGAAACCTCGACTCCCGCTCGGGCTCGGAGGTCCTCGGCTTCCTGCGCAACTCCGTACGGGAGCTGGGCCAGACCGTGGTGATGGTGACGCACGACCCGGTGGCCGCCGCCTACGCGGACCGGGTCGTCTTCCTCGCCGACGGACGGATCGTCGACGAGGTGTACGAGCCGACCGCCGACTCCGTCCTGGACCTCATGCGGAGTCTTCCCGGGGGAAACCCCCGGACCTCCGAATCCGACGGCAAGGGCCGCACCAGCTGACACCCGGCCGGACCGCTCACCCCGGCACTCCGAGCCCTGAGCCCTGAATTCCGAGCCCTGAGTTCCGAGCCCTGCGCTCCGGACTCCGCGCCCTGGACACCGAGCGCCGACTTCCCGCACCTTTCCGCACGCTCCCCGTGCCCGCCCGTGGCCTTCCGCGCCCTTTGCGCGCCGGCCCGCGGCTTCCCGCGCCCTCCCGCGACTCCTGGACTGAGAAGACCCATGTTCCGTACCGCCTTGCGCAACGTATTCGCGCACAAGGCCAGGCTCCTGATGACCGTGCTCGCCGTCCTGCTCGGCGTCGCATTCGTGTCGGGGACCCTGGTCTTCACCAACACCATCTCGGACGCCTACCAGAAGAGCTCCGCCAAGGGCTTCGACCAGGTCGACGTCGCCATCCACCCGGAGAGCGCGCCGGACACGGGCGACAGGGTCGGCCGCACGCACAAGCTCACGCAGCCGCTGCTCGACAAGGCGGCCGGGGTGCCCGGAGCCGCCTCCGCGATCGGCGTCGTCAACGGCTTCACCGCCATCGCCGACAAGGACGGCAAGCTGATCGGCGGCGGCTTCCAGTCGCAGGGCGGCAACTACTGGAGCGCGAAGGACGGCGGGAAGGACCCCCGCTATCCCCTGGCCTCCGGACACGCGCCCCACGGCTCGGGCGAGGTCGCGATCGACGCGGAGACCGCGAAGCGGGCCGGCTACAAAGTCGGCGACACCATACGTCTCTCGGTCGACGGCCCTGTCCTCAAGCCCGTGGTGACCGGCATCTTCACCACCGACGACGGCAATGTCGCCGCGGGCGGCAGCCTCGCCCTGTTCGACACGGCGACCGCGCAGCGGCTGTTCCACTCGGTCGGCTCCTACGACGAGATCGACGTGAAGGCCGCGCCGGGCACCAGTCAGACCGCGCTGCGCAACGCGCTCGACGACGTCGTGCCGAAGGACGTCGCCTCCACCACGACCGGCCGGAAGCTCGCCGACGACCAGGCCGAGCAGATCTCCTCGGCGATGAGCGGCATGAAGACGGGCCTGCTGGTCTTCGCCGGGATCGCGCTGTTCGTCGGTACGTTCATCATCGCCAACACCTTCACCATGCTGGTCGCCCAGCGCACCAAGGAGCTGGCGCTGCTGCGCGCCGTCGGCGCCTCCCGCCGCCAGGTCACCCGCTCGGTGCTGATCGAGGCGTTCGTGGTCGGCGCGGTCGCCGCCGTCGGCGGGCTCGCCGCGGGCATCGGCATCGGCGCCGGAATGCGCTCCCTGATGGGCACGCTCGGCGCCACGGTGCCGGACGGCCCGCTGGTCGTCTCGCCCGGCACGGTCGCCACGGCGCTGCTGGTCGGTGTCCTCATCACGATGCTGGCCGCGTGGCTGCCGGGCCGCCGCGCCGCGAAGATCCCGCCGGTCGCCGCGATGAGCAGCGTCCACGCCAAGGCGACGACGAAGTCCCTGGTCGTGCGGAACACGATCGGTGCCCTGTTCGCGGCCGCTGGTGTCGCCGTGGTCCTCTACGCCACGACGATGGACGGCTCGGACGGCCAGGCCCCGATGGGTCTCGGCGCGGTGCTGCTCATCATCGGCGTCTTCGTCCTCACCCCGCTGCTGTCCCGTCCGATGATCGCCGCGGCGGCTCCCGTCCTTCGCGTCTTCGGGATCTCCGGCAAGCTGGCCCGGCAGAACTCCGTGCGCAATCCGCGCCGTACGGCCGCCACCGCCTCCGCCCTGATGATCGGCCTCACCCTGATCACCGGTATGACGGTGATGGCGGGCAGTCTGCAGAAGTCGATCGACAAGATGGCCAGTTCGGCGATCAAGGCGGACTACATGGTGTCGATGGCGAACGGCAATTCCCTCTCCCCGGACGTCGAGAAGAAGCTCGCCGCGGTCGACGGGGTCACCGACACCAGCTCGCTGCGCAACGCCCCCGTACGCATCGACCGCCAGACCGAGTTCCTGACCGGCGTCAACGGCGCGGCCATCGGCAAGCTCACCGACCTCGCCGTCACCGACGGCTCGTTCCGGGTCGGCGGCACACGGGTCGTGGTCGACTCGGACACCGCCACGTCCCATGGCTGGAAGGCAGGTTCGGACTTCAAGGTCTCCTACGAGGACGGCAAGAAGGAGAACCTGACCGTCGCCGGGGTGTACGAGGCCAACGAGGTGATCCGAGGCATCATCCTCGACAACGCCACGCTCTCCCCGCACCAGCGCGACGCCGCCGACATGCAGGTCATGCTGAAGACGTCGAACGGCGCGTCCGCCGCGACCAAGGACAAGCTGGAGAAGGCCCTCGGCAACAACCCGGCCATCAAGGTCCAGGACAAGCAGGACATCTCCGACGACATCGCGAAGATGTTCACGCTGATGCTCAACATGCTCTACGGCCTCCTGGCGATGGCGGTCATCGTCGCTGTCCTCGGTGTCATCAACACCCTCGCGATGTCGGTCTTCGAGCGCTCGCAGGAGATCGGGATGCTCCGCGCGATCGGCCTGGACCGCAAGGGCATCAAGCGGATGGTCCGTCTGGAGTCCCTGGTCATCTCGCTCTTCGGCGGTGTCCTCGGAGTCGGTCTCGGCGTGTTCTTCGGCTGGGCGGCCGGCGAACTGCTGGGCAGCAAGATGTCGACGTACGAACTGGTCCTGCCCTGGGGCCGGATGGCGGTCTTCCTGCTCCTCGCGGCGGCCGTCGGCGTCCTCGCGGCGCTGTGGCCGGCCCGCCGGGCGGCCCGCCTGAACATGCTGACGGCGATCAAGTCGGAATAGCGGAGCGGCGGGACCGGAGCGGCTGCCCGCGCAACGCACAGGGAGGGGTCCCGTTCCGGACGGAACGGGACCCCTCCCTGCGCATTCGGCCTCTGTCCAGCCTCAGTTCCAGGTCCTCGCGCGCAGCGGCATCCCGGACGAGCCCGTCCCGCCAGGGGTCTTGACCGCCAGGACCTGGTTGACACCGATCTGGTTGCGTTCGAAGGCGACCGCGCTGGCCGCCATGTACAGGCGCCAGACGCGGGCCCGGCCGACGCTGGTGAGCCGGACGGCACGGGACCACCCGCTCTCCAGGTTGGCGACCCAGCGGCGCAGGGTGAGCGCGTAGTGCTCGCGGATCGCCTCGACGTCGCGCACCTCGAACCCGGCTCGTTCGAGCTGCGTCACGGTCGTCCCGAGGGGCGCGAGTTCGCCGTCGGGGAAGACGTAGGCGTCGATGAACTCGTCGACGGAGTACGTCGATTCGTCCCGCTGCGGACGCCGCGCGATCTGGTGGTTGAGCAGCCGCCCGCCTGGCTTGAGGAGGCGGTTCAGCACCTCCGCGTACTCCAGGTAGCGCTCGGCGCCGACGTGTTCGGCCATACCGATGGACGAGATCGCGTCGTAGGGCCCGTCGGCGACGTCCCGGTAGTCCTGCACCCGGATCTCCACCTTGTCGGTCAGCCCCTCGTCGGCGACCCGCTTACGGGCGTACACGGCCTGTTCCTGCGACAGCGTCACCCCGACCACCCTCGCGCCGTGCTCGCGGGCGGCGTGGATGGCCATCGAGCCCCAGCCGCAGCCGACGTCGAGGAGCCGCTGACCGGGCTTCAGACCCAGCTTCCCGGCGATGAGTTCCAGCTTGTCGCGCTGGGCCTCCTCCAGGGTGGCGCCCTCCTCCCAGTAGGCGCACGAGTAGACCATCGACGGGCCGAGGACGATCTCGTAGAAGTCGTTGCCGACGTCGTAGTGGTGGCTGATGGCCCGTCGGTCGCTGCGCTTGGTGTGCAGGTGGCGACGTCTGCGCACCTCCTCGACGGGCGGGGCGGGCGGCAGCGGCAGCCCGGCCAGCTTCACCAGCCCGCGCACCGCGGCGCGCACCCCGGGGTCGCGCAGCGCCTCCCCGAGCCCGCGCGCGTCCTCGCCGCGTTCCCAGACGAACCCGGACATCAGGTCCAGGGCGGTGTACAGGTCGCCCTCGACACCCAGGTCGCCGGAGACCCAGGCGCGGGCGAGTCCCAACTCGCCCGGTTTCCACAGCAGACGGCGCAGGGCCCGCCGGTTGTGGACGACGAGCGCCGGAGCCCCGGGCGGACCCGCTTCCGAACCGTCCCAGGCGCGGATGCGCAACGGGAGGGGGACTCCCAGCATCTGTTCGACAAGGCTCTTCAGCCGCGGCGCGGCATCCTGCATGGCGTATACCTCCGAGACAACACTCCCGAACGCTCCGACACCACGTAAACATCTACCCGCTCAGCGCGCAGTCCGTCCTGCGCGTTACAGATTCGCAAAATACGTGTACGCGCCACGTTTTGCGCGCCGGTCTGCGCACCGTGTTTCACGCGCCGCACCGCGCGCCTCGGGGAAACGCCGAAGGGGCCGCCCGCACCACGGATGGCGGGCGGCCCCTTCGGGGCGTTCGGTGACCGGAGGTCAGGAGGCCTTGGCCTTCGCCTCGGTCTTGGCGGCGGGCGCCGGGGCAGCCACGGCCGGAGCCGGCTTGGCGGCCTCGTAGAACTCCTCGCGAGGAGATTCCATGGCGCCGAGGGAGACGACCTCGCGCTTGAGGAACATCGCGAGCGTCCAGTCCGCGAAGACGCGGATCTTGCGGTTCCAGGTCGGCATGGCCAGACCGTGGTAGCCACGGTGCATGTACCAGGCGAGACGGCCCTTGAGCTTGATCTTCGTCTTGCCCAGGACGATCATCGCGACGCCCTTGTGGAGGCCGAGACCGGCGACCGCACCCTTGTTGGCGTGCGCGTACTCCTTCTGCGGGAAGCCCCGCATACCGGAGATCACGTTGTCGCCGAGGATCTTGGCCTGACGCAGCGCGTGCTGAGCGTTCGGCGGGCACCAGGCGTTCTCGACGCCGGCCTTGCGGGCGGCGACGTCCGGCACCTGGGCGTTGTCGCCCGCGGCCCAGATGTAGTCCGTGCCCTGCACCTGGAGGGTGGTCTGGGTGTCCACGTGGCCACGCGGGCCGAGCGGCAGACCGAAGCGGGAGAGAACGGGGTTCGGCTTGACGCCGGCCGTCCAGACGATCGTGTTGGAGTCGACCTCGAGGCCGTTCTTCAGCACCACGTGACCGTCGACGCAGGAGTCCATGGAGGTGGAGAGGTAGATCTCCACACCGCGGCTCTCCAGGTGCTCCTTGCCGTACTGGCCGAGCTTGGGGCCGACCTCGGGAAGGATCTTGTCCGCGGCGTCGACGAGGACGAAGCGCATGTCCTCGCGGGACACGCTGCTGTAGTACTTGGCCGCGTCGCGGGCCATGTCCTCGACTTCACCGATGGTCTCGGCGCCGGCGAAGCCGCCACCCACGAAGACGAAGGTCAGCGCCTTGCGGCGGACGTCCTCGTCCGTGGTGGAGTCGGCCTTGTCGAGCTGCTCGAGGACGTGGTTGCGCAGGCCGATGGCCTCCTCGATGCCCTTCATACCGATGCCCTGTTCGGCGAGGCCGGGGATCGGGAAGGTGCGGGAGACCGCGCCCATCGCGATGACGAGGTAGTCGAAAGGCAGCTCGTACGCCTCGCCCACGAGGGGGGCAACGGTGGCGACCTTGCGGTCCTGGTCGATGGTGGTGACCCGGCCGGTGAGGACCTCCGCCTTGGGAAGTACACGTCGCAGCGGGACGACGACGTGCCGCGGGGAGATGCTGCCGGCGGCGGCTTCGGGGAGGAAGGGCTGGTAGGTCATGTACGACCGGGGATCGACGACCGTGACGGTCGCCTCTCCGTAGCGCATCTGCTTGAGGATGCGCCGAGCTGCGTACAGGCCTACGTACCCACCGCCTACTACGAGGATCCTGGGACGCTCCGTGGTGCTCATGCCATCGAGTATCCACCCGCTCCAGGGGGGTCGCTCGTGCGCCCCTTCACAAGCTTGGGCGGGGGCTCTGCTACACTCCGCCGCCCACGTGATCGAGGTCATGGCAGCCGGGGTAAACCACCGTACGGTTCGTACCGTTGTCAACACCGCGTGAGCTGCACTCCAAGCCATTCGGCCCAGCGGACCGCACCCCTGTTTCACCACTCGGAAACACGGTCGCAACGCTCCTTGGAGCATGCTGCCCGACCGCCTGAGCCCTACGAAAGGGCCCAACTGGCCTCTTCCTCGCCCAGCAGGGCTTTTTTCCTTGTGAAGAACTTCACGAAGTTTCTCGACGGGGCCTCACCTAAGGGGTTCCGTGACCCCCTCGGGCACGCTCATACGTTATCCGACACGCTCAGCCGAGGCTACCGATCAGTAGCAAACGAGACCTGAACCACGCCCTCGCGACACCTCCGGACATCGTGTCCAGGGCTCCGTTCGGCCCGTGCAACGACGACGGCCCCGGTCCCTCGGGAAGAGGTACCGGGGCCGCCCCACGTCCGCTCTCGACGCGTCTCGACGCGTCACCGCACGTCAGTCGTCCCGCCCGCCCGCTTCGGCGTCTTCCGCCACCTTGAAGGCGATGCCGTCGAGGATGTCGTGCTCGCTGACCACGACCTCCGCCGCCCCGGTCCGCTCCATGATCGAGAGCAGGACGAGGGCGCCCGCCCCGATGACGTCCACCCTGCCCGGGTGCATCGAGGGGATCGCCGCGCGCTCGGCGTGCGTTGAGCGCAGCAGCCACTCCGTGATCTCGCGGACGCGGGCGAGGGAGATCCGCGAGTGGTGGATCCTCGCGGAGTCGTACTCGTCGAGTTCCAGCGCGATCGCGGCGACCGTGGTGACCGAGCCGGCCAGCCCCACCAGGGTGCGCGCCTCGCGCAGCGGGACCGTCTCCTCGGCGAGGTCGAGGGCGGCCTCGATGTCGGCACGCATGGCCGCGACCTGCTCGGCGGTGG
Organism: Streptomyces sp. NPDC026500; assembly: GCF_055567635.1. Classification (NCBI taxonomy): domain Bacteria; kingdom Bacillati; phylum Actinomycetota; class Actinomycetes; order Kitasatosporales; family Streptomycetaceae; genus Streptomyces; species Streptomyces sp. NPDC026500. Next base: position 101,715 of record NZ_JBVHQB010000018.1, read on the forward strand.
GCGGGTCGGTCACGGCACCGTCGTGCACGAGGTGACGTTCCGTCATCCGCACGCAGCCGATGTCCACGGAGCGTGCCGCGCGCACGTGGTCGGCGCCGACGACGAACTCGGTCGAGCCGCCGCCGATGTCCACGACCAGGTAGGGCGTGGCGAGGTCGTCGCGCCCGGCCAGTTCCTTGGTCGCGCCGGTGAAGGAGAACTCCGCCTCCTGGTCCCCGGTGATGACCTCCGGCTCGACGCCGAGGATGTCCAGCACCCCGCGCACGAACTCGTCCCGGTTCTCGGCGTCCCGGGAGGCCGAGGTGGCGACGAAGCGGAGCCGCTCGGCACCGTGCTCCTTTATGGCCGCCGCGTACTCGTGGCAGGCGGCGAAGGTCCGCTCCAGCGCCTCGGGGGCGAGCCGGCCGGTGCGGTCGACGCCCTGGCCCAGCCGGACGATGGTCATCCGCCGGTCCAGGTCGGCGAGTTCGCCCGTCCGCGGGTCGGCGTCGGCCACCAGGAGCCGGATGGAGTTCGTACCGCAGTCGACGGCCGCGACCCGGGTCACTGGCCCTCTCCGGGCGCGGCGTCCTGCGCGGAGTCACCCTCGTCGGCCGTGTCACCGGCGTCCTTGGCGGGCCCCGTGGAGCCGTCCTCCGCGGGGAGCGTCACGCAGGCGCCCTTGCGCCACCACTGGGGCAGCATCGCGATGGCCTCGTCGCCGAGCGGGTTGACGCCCGGTCCGGCGGCCAGCGAGTGGGCGACCAGGACGTGCAGGCACTTCACCCGGTCCGGCATGCCGCCCGCGCTCGGGAAGCCCGCCAGGACCTCGATGGCGTCACGGCGCGCGATGTAGTCCTCGTGCGCGGCGCGGTAGGCCGCGGCCAGTTCGGGGTCGGTGGCCAGCCGGTCGGTCATCTCCTTCATGACCCCGTTGGCCTCCAGCGTCCCGATCGCGGACGCGGCCCGCGGGCACGTCAGGTAGTACGTGGTCGGGAACGGCGTCCCGTCGGGGAGGCGGGGCGCCGTCTCCACCACGTCCGGCTGACCGCAGGGGCAGCGGTGCACGATCGCGCGCAGCCCGCGCGGCGGCCGGCCGAGCTGCTGCTTGAAGGCCTCGACGTCGGCGTCGGTGGGCTCGGTGCGCGGGGTGGTGGGGGGTGGCGTTTCCATGCCGTGAGTCACGTGTCTTTCTGGTCAGTTCATGGGTCGTCACTGGTCGGCGGCGTCGGACTTGTCCACGCCGTCCCAGACATTGGTGTACCAGGGGCGGTCGGCGGTGCCCTGTTCGGCGCGGGCCTGCTTCGCCGCGTCCGGGTCGATCACGACGTAGCCGGTCTCGCCCGGCATCACATAGTGCAGTCGCTGCCGGATCTGCTGCTTCGCGTACGCGTCGTCCTGCCAGCGCGCCTTGAGGTCGCGCAGCTGCTCGACCCGTTGCCGGGCCTGCTCCCGCTGCCGCTCCAGGTCGGCGACCTGGGCGCGCTGGGAGACGTACTGCCGCATCGGGTACGCGAGGGCGACGATCAGGGAGCACAGGACCAGGGCGAGCAGCGCGGCCCGGCCGGTCAGCCGGGAGCGGCGCGCCTGCCGTTTGGTCTGGGAGCGGTAGACCCGGGCCGCCGTCTGCTCGCCGAGCAGCTTCAGCCTGGTCGAGGTGGAGAACCGGTCCCGGTCCTTCACGGCCATGAGTCCCGCCTCCCCAGTTGCCGGCCCGTCGATGGGGCCCGTCACGCGCGTACGTCCCCGCACACGGTACGGGACCGGGTGCGGGGACGTACGGACGACGCTTCCTGAGCCTTGCGGGGTCAGTCCTTGAAGCGGGGGAACGCCGAGCGGCCGGCGTACACCGCGGCGTCGTCGAGGATCTCCTCGATGCGCAGCAGCTGGTTGTACTTGGCGACGCGCTCGGAGCGGGCCGGGGCGCCGGTCTTGATCTGGCCGCAGTTGGTGGCGACGGCCAGGTCGGCGATGGTGACGTCCTCGGTCTCGCCGGAGCGGTGGGACATCATGCACTTGTAGCCGCTGCGCTGGGCCATCTCGACGGCGTCCAGGGTCTCGGTCAGCGAACCGATCTGGTTGACCTTGACCAGCAGGGCGTTGGCGGTGCCCTCCTCGATGCCGCGGGCCAGGCGCTCCGGATTGGTGACGAACAGGTCGTCGCCGACGATCTGGACCTTGTCGCCGAGGCGGTCGGTGAGGACCTTCCAGCCGGCCCAGTCGTCCTCGAAGAGCGGGTCCTCGATGGAGACGAGCGGGTAGGCCGCCACGAGCTCCTCGTAGTACTCGGTCATCTCGGCGGCCGAGCGGGACTTGCCCTCGAACTCGTACTTGCCGTCCTTGTAGAACTCGGACGCGGCGACGTCGAGGGCGAGCGCGACCTGCTCGCCGGGGACGTAACCGGCCTGCTTGATGGCTTCGAGGATGAGGTCGAGCGCGGCGCGGTTGGAGTCCAGGTTCGGGGCGAAGCCGCCCTCGTCGCCGAGGCCGGTGGACAGGCCCTTGGACTTCAGGACGGACTTGAGGGTGTGGTAGACCTCGGTGCCCCAGCGCAGGGCCTCGGAGAAGGACTCCGCGCCGATGGGGGCGATCATGAACTCCTGGATGTCCACGTTCGAGTCGGCGTGCGACCCGCCGTTCAGGATGTTCATCATCGGAACGGGCAGCAGGTGCGCGTTCGGGCCGCCCAGGTAGCGGAAGAGCGGCAGGTCGGACGCCTCGGAAGCGGCGTGCGCGACGGCGAGCGAGACGCCGAGGATGGCGTTGGCGCCGAGCGAGCCCTTGTTGTCGGTGGCGTCCAGGTCGAACATCGCCTGGTCGATCAGGCGCTGCTCGGTGGCGTCGTAACCGACGAGCTCCGGGCCGATCTGCTCGATGACGGCGAGGACGGCCTTCTCGACGCCCTTGCCCTGGTAGCGGTTGGGGTCGCCGTCACGAAGCTCGATGGCCTCGAACGCTCCGGTGGAGGCGCCGGACGGAACGGCGGCACGACCCGTGCTGCCGTCGTCGAGGCCGACCTCGACCTCGACCGTGGGGTTGCCTCGGGAGTCCAGGATTTCCCGGGCTACGACGACGTCGATGGACGGCACGAGCATCTCCTTCTGGGATGTGACGCGGGTATGCGGGGCTTGGCAGCCCTGCGGGATGAGCCTATCCGGCCCAGGGGGATCGGCCAGCCGATCGACCACCCCTTGAGCAGAAGTGAGAGTACATATTGTTCCTGAACGGAACAAAAAAAGAAATGAAAAACCCCGCTCCGGCGCGTGCGGGGGAACACGCACCGGAGCGGGGAGCCCGTGGGGACGGGGCCCTCACCAGGCCTCCGAGGTGGAGGCCCGGCCGATGAGGGAGCTGTCATTCAGCTGGGGCGATGCTGCGCACGGCCGGGACCACGGTCACCCTCCGCCGAAGGCGACCCCGTCGGGCCGGCGTGCGGCCGCGCTCAGCGGAGGTGCAGCTGCTGGCCCGGGTAGATGAAGTCGGCGTCGGCGACGATGTCCTTGTTCAGCTTGAACAGCTTCTGCCAGCCGCCCTTGACGTGCTTCTTCTCAGCGATCGAGCTGAGGGTGTCACCCTTGACGACCTTGTACTCGCCGTCACCCTTCTTGACCTTCTTGCCGGTCGGGGTGGTGACGGTCTTCTGGGCGGCGGGGCGCTCCGCGGAACGGGAGGCGGGCTGCTCCGTCGTACGGGTGGTGGGGGCGCTCTGCGAGCCGCTCGACGAGGAGGAGCCGGAGGAGGTCGACGGGGCCGAGGCGCCACCGCTGTACGCGGCGCTCGACAGGCCGGTGCCACAGGTCGGCCAGGCACCCTTGCCCTGGGCGGCGAGAACCTTCTCGCCGATGGTGATCTGCTGCGACTTCGAGGCCTGGTCGGCGGTCGAGGCGTAGGCGGTGCCGCCGTACGCGGCCCAGGTGGAGGCGGAGAACTGCAGGCCGCCGTAGTAGCCGTTGCCGGTGTTGATCGACCAGTTGCCGCCGGCCTCGCACTGGGCGACGGCGTCCCACTCGGAGGCGGTGGCGGCGGAGGCGTTGCCGACAGCCATCAGCGGGGCGGCGATGGCGACGCCGGTGACACCGGCGAGCGTGGCGACGCGGGTGGCCTTGTTCGGGCGGCGGTGCTTGCCCTTGCTGGAAAACAGCATGGAGTGATCCCCTCACCGACGCCTGCGAGGTGAGCTGTCGGGTTCGGGCCGGTTGAGTTGCCCGGCCGCGTGTCGTCGACCCCGTCTCCAGGACGTCCGACACGCGACTTAACCCCAAGCCGTTTCCGGGTGTCTCTCAACTCCCGGACGCGGCGCCTACCTTGGGTCCCCCGCTCCTGCCTACGGCGCATGACGCGACGACTGTTCCCGTACGGCCGCTGGCAGGATTCGGCGTTGTGACCGTCGGGGCCCGCTGTGGCGAGCGGTCACGACCGTAAGCAGTCGATCGGCGGAATATCAAAGACGATCAGGGCTTCTGAGACTCATGTCTCACTCGCACCAAACCGGACATTCCACAGCGAACCATGACGTGAACTCCCGCTAGTTCTGCACCGTTTCAGCAGTGCCGGCAATGCTCCGACCGGGGACGACGAGGCCGGGACCGTCGGTCGCCGCCGCGCCGTACGAGGCGGACAGGTCGCCCGATCCGCCTTCGAGGCCGAGGACGTCGGAGACGTTCCAGAGATTCGTGCCGGCGTCCACGACGTACGGGTTGTCGACGGCGTCGCTCGGGGCGCTCGAGGCGTGCCGCCCCGTGGCGTTGTCGGCAGGGCTGCCGGTCGCGCTCTCCGCGGCGTCTCCGCCACGATGCCGCCCGGTGCCGGCGCTCGCGGCGTCGGAGGCACTCGAAGAGGCGTGCTTCTGTCCGGACTTGCCCGACTCGTCACCCTTGTCGGTCGCTCGGGCCGAGGCGCTGGGGCTCGGCGAGGCGTCGGGCTTCCCGGCGCCATGGGTCGCACCCGAGGATTCACCCGAATCGGTCGAACCAATCAGATCCGACAAAGAAGATGAACTGGGCGAAGTGGACAAACCGGAAGAGCCGTGTGAGCCGGCGTCATTCCCGCCACTCGACGAACCGTCGGCCACGCCCGTGTCGACCTGGACCTCGGCCGAGCCCTTGCTGAGACCGGAGAGCGGTCCGCAGGTCGGCCAGGCCGCGAGACCCTGGTCGTCGAGCAGCTTCTCGGCGACGGCTATCTGCTGCGAGCGACTGGCCTGGTCGGCGCTCGGGGCGTACTCGAGACCGCCGTACGCCTCCCAGTCCTCCTGGTCGAGCTGGAGCCCGCCGTAGTACCCGTTGCCCTGGTCGGCGCTCCACGCGCCACCGCTCTCGCACTGCGCCACCCGGTCCCAGGTGGTCCCGTCGGCCGCGCTCGCACCCGACGCGGCGAGCAACGGGATGACGATGGCCGATCCGGTCACTCCCGCGGCGACAACGAGGGCAGGGGCTTGACGAGGGCGACGGTGACGGCCGTTCCCGGAGAGCATGCGGAAACCTTTCGCGTGACAGCGGGGGACCACCGCGGCTCCAGCGAAGTAAGAAGCGGAGCCGCCGCGTTGATGGGTGAACGTAGCCGGACTCGATCACTTGTCACAAGTCGATGCAGTACAGATCACGTGAAGATCACAGATTTGATGGATCGTCACGTTCCGGTAGCCGGAAAGGTGCCCTTTCCGGTATTCGGGAGAACTTCCCGGAAAGGGGTTCCGAAGGGTCGCCGATGAACCGATCAGGGACTATTTGACCGGGGTGAACTCCACAGGAAGCGTGCGCAATCCACGCATAATGAGCCCCCCGCGCCAGCGCAAATCGGCCGATTCTCCTGCGAGTTGGAGGTCGGGCAGGCGGTTGAGGAGCGTGCCGAGCGCGGTCTGCCCCTCCAGTCGGGCGAGCGGAGCGCCCAGGCAGTAGTGGATGCCGTGGCCGTAGCCCAAGTGCTGAAGGTCACGCCGTGCGAGATCGAGCGTGTCCGGCTGCTCGAACCGCTCGGGGTCGCGGTCCGCGGCGGCGAGGACCACGAGCACGGGGTCGCCGGCCGCGATGTCCTGCCCGCCGATCCGCACGTCCTCGGTCGCGAACCGCCAGGTGGCCAGCTCCACGGGCCCGTCGTAGCGCAGGAGCTCCTCGACACCCGTTTCGAGCAGCCCGCTCTCCCCGGCCGCGAGGGAGGCCTGCAGACGCGCCCGCTGCTCGGGGTGGGTGAGGAGGGCGTGCATCCCGTTCCCGATGAGATTGACCGTGGTCTCGAACCCCGCGAAGAGCAGGATGAAGGCCATGGCGGCGGCCTCGTTCTCGGTGAGGTGCTCGCCGTGGTCGGAGGCGCGGATGAGCCCGGAGATGAGGTCCTCGCCGGGTGCGGGCTCCGCGGTCAGCGCCTCGCGCTTGCGGTGGATGAGCTCGGCGAGATACCCGCGCATCTTCTTGACGGACCGGGCGACCCCGCCCCTCGGCCCGCCGCCGTGCCGGATCATCATCCCCGCCCAGTCACGGAAGTCGTCCTGGTCCTCGCGCGGGACGCCGAGCAGGTCGCAGATGGCGTAGATGGGGAGCGGGAAGGCGAACTCGTGAATGAGGTCCGCCGAGCCCCTGGCCGCGAACTCGCCGATGAGCTGATCCGTCAACTCCTGCACCCGCGGGGCGAATTCGGCGACCCGCCGCGGTGTGAACGCCTTGCTGACGAGCCGCCGCAGCCGGGTGTGGTCCGGCGGATCGATGTTCAGCAGATGCGTCATCAGCTCGGCCTTGCGCTCCCCGGGAATCCCGGTCCTGCCCTTCGCGTGCGCGGGCTCGGCGTGATGCGCGGGATTCTTGGACAGCCGCTGGTCGGCGAGCGTCTGCTTGGCGTCGGCGTACCGCGTGACGAGCCAGGCCTCCACCCCGCTGGGCAGTCGCGTGCGGTGCACGGGAGCGTGCTCCCTGAGCCAGGCATAGGCCGGGTAGGGATCGGTGGCGAACTCCCAGGTGAAGAGTTCGGGGGCGGCGCTGGCGGAGGCTTCGTGCTCGGTCACCCCTCGACCGTAACCGCAGGAGGCGGGCACTCCCGGGCCGACCGACGATCGGGACTCTCGGGCGGGGCCGGAGACCGCGCTCGGGCGCCACTGGAGGCTGCACTCGAGCGACGCTGGAGGCTGCACTCGAGCGGCACCTGGAACGGCGTTCGGGCGGCAGTTGAGGCAGTGTTCGCGCAGCACCTGGGCGGCATTCGTGCGGGATCCGAGGAGCACGGTGTCCGGTGCACGACGGCGACGGAGACCGTCCCCACCCATTTCGCCCCAGGCTGTCCGGACATGGCCGACTGTTTGACTCGGCCTCTCGGCACCTCCCTACATTCACGCAGTGGACCCCGAAATACTCAGATCCAGCTTCGCGGTCGTGGAAAGACGGGCCGAGTTCGCGGTCAAGTACTTCTACTCGCACCTCTTCCGTCACAACCCGGAGCTCCGCGCGCTGTTCCCGGCGGACCTCCCGCAGGACATGGAGCGGCAGCGGGACCGGCTCTTCGCGGCGCTCACGTTCGTCATGGACGGGCTGGAGGATCCGGACCTGCCACGGTATCTACGGGATCTCGGGCGCGACCACCGGAAGTACCTGACCCAGCCGGAGCACTACGCGGCCGTGGGGGCGAGTCTGATCGCCGCGTTCGCGGTCGTCGCGGGCTCGGCCTGGAGCGCCGAGGCCGAGAAGGCCTGGGCCGAGGCGTACGGGTCGATCGCCCAGCTCATGCTCCAGGGCGCCGAGGAGGCCCAGCACCACGGCGAGCCCCCCTGGTGGGACGCGGAGGTCGTCTCCCGCACCCGGCACGGCGACGACCTCGTCGTCCTCACCCTGCGGCCACGCCAGCGGCTCACCTACTCCCCCGGTCAGTACGTCAGCGTCAGCGTGTCCCATCTGCCGTGCGTCTGGCGCCCCTACTCCCTCGCCAACGCGCCCCGCGCCGACCGCACCGTCGACCTGCACATCAGCCGCGTCGAGGACGGCGTGCTCTCCACCGCCCTCGTCAGGCAGACCCGCGTGGGCGACGTACTGCGGCTGGGCGCACCCGGCGGCGGCCTCACCCTGCGGACACCGGCCGACCGGCCTCTGACCCTCATCGCGGCCGGCACGGGCTGGGCGCCGGTGAAGGCCCTGCTGGAACAGCTCCACCCCGCCCACGAGGCCCGCCTGTTCCTCGTCGCCCGTGACATCGCGTACCTCTACGACCGGCCCGCCGTCGAACGCCTGCGGGCCAGGCTCCCCAAGCTCGCCGTCACCTTCATCACCCCCGCGCCCGGCCGTCCCAAGGCCCAGGCGACCGAACGGCTGCTCACCGCGCTGGGCAACCGGGCCGGCTGGACCCGGCACGACGTCTATGTCGCCGGGCCGCCCGATCTCGTCGAGGAGGTCGGCGAGACCCTGCCCTCCCTGGGCACACCGGCCGACCGCGTCTTCCACGATCCGCTGCCGCCGACCGGGGAGAGCCGTCCCCGCCCGGTGGGCGCGGCGGAGTGGCTGCTCGACCGCCCCCCGCCGACCTGGCACAACCCGTCCGGCCGCGCCCCGGGAGCGTGACACCGGCCCCCCCAGGCCCAGCCTCGCCATACCCCTTATTACGTCCTACTCTTCACCGCCCCCGTGGGCGTCCTCGCGGTCGTCCTCGGTGTCCGTCTCCACGAAGCCCTCCGCCCCGCGGATCGCGTCCCGGTACGCCCGTGCCGCCGCCCGCAGCGCCGCCTCCGGGTCCACGCCCTCCGCCTCGGCGCGCACGGCCATCGCCAGCAGCTCGTACCCCACGCCCTCGCCCGCGGGCAGCGGGACCTCCAGTCCCGCCGTACGCACCCGGGACGACAGCTTGGCCGACAGGGCCAGGCCCGGCTGGCCCAGCGGGACGCCCTCGGTGACGGAGGTGCGCCGCTTCTCCTCGGCCTTGGTTCGCAGCCAGTGCGCCTTGACCTCCTCGGGCGTCGTGGCCGTCTCGTCGCCGAAGACATGGGGGTGCCGGTGGATCAGCTTGGCGACGATGCCGCCGGCCACGTCGTCGATCGAGAAGGGGGCCTCCACGTCGTCCTCGGCGATCCGGGAGTGGAACACGACCTGAAGCAGGACGTCGCCGAGCTCTTCGCGCAGCTCGTCCCGGTCGCCTTCCTCGATGGCCTCGACCAGCTCGTACGCCTCCTCGATGCCGTACTTCGCCAGGCCCTTGTGTGTCTGCTGGGACGACCAGGGGCACTCGCCGCGGATGCGGTCCATCACCTGGACGAGGTCGAGCAGGCGGGCGCCCGGCAGGTCGTACGAGGCGGGGAGCAGCTCCAGGTCCGGCATCCGTATGCGGCCGGAGCCCGCCAGCCGGGCCAGACCGTCGGTGAGGCGGGGCTCGCCCTCTCCACTGGCGACGACGACCAGCGAGCGTCCGCCCGCACACGCGTCGACCAGCTCCTGCGCGGTCGGGGACTCCTCGTCGACTCTGACACCGGCTTCGCGCAGATACGGCACCTGCGGATGCCCGGGGTCCGCGCACAGCACCCGGTCGGCGCCGCGCAGCGCCTGCCAGGCCGGCCAGGACAACAGACCGGGCGCGACACGGTGGCTGGTGGTGAGCAGGACGATACGGCCGGGGTCGGGGCCGACGGCGGTCGTGTCGGCAGCGATCCGCTCGTCGTCGCCGAAGCTGCTGGTTGCGTTCACCCCTCGAACGTAACCCACACCGCCGACAGCCCCTGCGGTTGTCCACAGGCCTGGGGACACCGCCGAGCCCCGAAGGGCCCGGCGACGGTTAGGCGGGCTGCTGGGTCCCCGCCGACGAGACGTCCCGCAGCCACGGCGTCTTCGCGTCGACGCGGCTGCTCTTCTGGACGTCCCAGGCGCCGTAGCGCGGGTTCAGGTCGACGTGGAGCTGCTTGGAGGCGGTGGACATCGCCTTCCAGAAGGTGGCCTTGCCGTCGGTGGTGTTCATGTCGACACCGAGTGCGGCGGCGAGTTTCCGGGCCTCGATCTCGGTACGCAGGCTGTCGTCGAGGCGCTTGGGCGCCACGCCGTAGTTCGACAGCCAGGCCGTCTCCAGGGCCTTCGAGCCGCCCGCCTGCTGCTCGAGGGCCGACCGCATCTGCTGGGAGTCCTTGCGGGTGACGGTCACACCGGCGTTCTTGGCCGCCCGGTCCAGCACCCGGTCCAGGACCATGCCGTGCAGGGTGTCGCGGGTGAGGGTGCCGCTGTTGGCGATGACCTGCTCGTACTGGGCATCGTCCTTGCTGGCGGCCCGCTGCGCCGAGCGCACCTCGTTCACCCGGCCCTCGAGCTGCGCGACGGTGATCCTCTGGCCGTCGACGACAGCCGCGGCGCCCGGATGGGCGTCGCTGCCACAGCCGGTCAGCAGAGGGGCCGCGGCGACGATCGCGGCGGAGAGGACGAGCGCGGTGCGACGGCGGCGGTGCAAGGAAGCCTCCCGAGGAGATTGTGCGACGGTGCACAAAGTCTTGCGGTGATCGATGGTAGGCAGTGGTCGGCCTCCCGGCCAGCCATTCGACCAACGATTCACCACGACTTCAGGCACCGTCGCGCGATCCTCGCCTCGCGGAAGGCCCCCGGTCCGCTCTTACGAGTGACCACACCCGGTCGATCACCCGGTCGACCGGGACCGCCGGCGTCCCCTCGTACGGTCGATCGCGTCCGCCCGCCGACCGGCCTGTGCCGTTGCTGTTTCCGTCGGTTGTCCACCGGTGTGCCCGGTGGTTCCGGTGCACCGGCGATCACCGGTGCGCCCGGTGTTCCCAGCCGTCCTGGCGTTCCGCCAGGCATCCCGCTAGTGCCCGGCGCGCCGGGGCCAGGCCGTCCAGGCGTGCACGGCAGCCCCGGCCATCGACAACAGGATGAGCAGCAGGTCGTCGGCGAACTCCAGCCCGTGCGTGGTCTCGGGCGTGAAGGAGAGCTGCATGACCCATGCCACCAGCACCGCGCAGAACACCCCGAAGGCGGCCCAGTCCGCACGGGTACCCCTCCGCAGGGCGATCAGGAGGGACGGAACAGGGCACCCGCCAGCCCGGCACGGACAACGGACGGGACGACTAGCGCCGGAATCCTTTCGACCCTCATACCCTGCTCCTCCTGCAGATGTTCGTCGGACGTTCTCAGTCGCTCTTCGGACGGTTGCGTATGTCAGCCGGTGATGGCGACCGGCGCGTCCCAGGCGTCGCGGTCCACGGTGATCGTGTAACCGCCGCGGACCTCCTTGCTGTTGACCATGTACTGGTGGGCGCGGCTGTGGCCGGGGTACTGGGTGGCGCCGAACGGCCAGTCGGTGGTCGTGGTGTTCGTCTTGTCCCACAGCGCGTACCAGAGGTTGCCCGGCAGATCCGTCTTGTCGGTCGCGGTCGCGACGGCCTTGGCGCTGGAGCTGGTGAAGCCGTAGTACCCGGTGCGGTACGTCTTGGCGTGCAGGGCCTTGTCGAAGGCGCGCACGTACGTCAGCACGGCGTCGTTGCACGCCTTGTCGGTGATGTCGTACGACTCCATGTCGAGGTAGACCGGGCTGCCGGCCTTCATGCCGAGGGCGGCGGCCTTGGCGACCGCGTCCGCGCCGTCGGTCGCGCCCATGGACGCGGCGGTCGAGGCGGTGAGCTTCTCGGGGCTGCTGCCGGTCTGGCAGGACGGCTGGGCGCCGACGTACAGCGGTATGAGCTTCCAGCCGAGCGCGCTGACCGACTTCACCCAGGAGGCGGTCAGGTTGGGCTGGCTGCAACCGCGGTTCTTGCCGCCGACGTAGACGGCGGCCGCGCCGTAGAAGCCGGTGTTCCAGGCCTTCATGGCGGCCGGCGAGGGGGCTGTGCAGGTGTCGAAGGCGCGGCCCGTGAAGGTCTTCTGGGCGGGCCACGTGGTCGTCGCCATCGACGCCTTGGCCGCGATCCCGGCTCCGGCGACCACGGCCGCTCCCGCCGTCGCCCAAGCGATGTAGCGGCCCTTCTTGGACATCCGATGACCGGACATTCCCACCCCATTCATGACACGCACGTCACAGCACGCAAAACCTGGTCGACCCGTGAACCCAGGACGACGAAAAGCGATCAAGCATAAAGAACGAATGGGCCCCTGATGCGGCGCCCCCACCCGGCCCGCCCGCGAAGGGCGCCGACCCCCTGCGCCGGGAGCGGATCGCACCGTAACCGACGCCACCCCTTCACTCGGGAAACGCTGAACCTCGTTCGCCACAAGATTCTCTCAAGGCACAGCAAAAACAGGTGCGTTCAGGGAACCCGAACTCACCGATCCCCGTCTTTGCACAGTCTTGACACGAACATGACTGTGTGCTCCCTGTGTGCCTTTAGAGTCCGTTCGGGCCGAAGGCCCCGCTCGGACGGGCACTCGGCCCCTCCGGACCGTCACGTCGAAGGACATCAAAGATCCCGATGCGTCATCCCTCCCGCGCGGCCAAGGCGCTGCTCGCCGCCGCCGTGCTCCCGCTGGCCCTGACCGCCTGCGCCTCAGCGACCGGCACTTCGTCGTCGTCCGCCACGGCGAAAAAGCCCAAGGACCCCAACGCCGGCCTGCTGACGGGCGCGCAGCTCAAGAAGGCGCTGGCGCCCGCCTCCTTCTTCGCCGCCGGTTTCGCGGTCGACCCCAAGGGGGCGCGGGACTCCGGCACCACGTACACCGCGCCGAGCTCCTCCCCCGCCGCGAAGCCCGACTGCAATCTTCTCGGCGGCACCAGCTGGATAACGGTCACCGGTGACTCGGGCGTCTCCTTCGCCGAGAACGACTACGTCAGCAAGGCCACGTCCGAGGACATCGCGCAGGAGATCGACACCTACCGCGGCACGAGCGCGGCGACCGTACTCGCCGACCTGAAGAAGGTCGTCGCCGCCTGTGCCGGTTACACCGACTCGGACAGCCACACCAAGGTCCACGTCGCCGGTGCCGACACCGCCGGTCTCGGCGACGCCGCGTACACCATCACCCTGACCAACAGCGCTTGGCAGAACGGCATGACCCTCATCGCCGCGCGCGCCGGAACGGACGTCGTCACGGTGATGTCCACGGACGGACACGACAACGGCGCGGCCACGGGGAAGAAGCTGGCCGACCGGATCGTGACGTCCCTGAAGGGCGAACACGCGCACGCCTGACCCGTCGGATGGGAGCATGACGCCCCCGAGAGGTTCCTCGGGACCCGGGAAACCTCTCGGGGGGCTCGGGTATTCGGGGGTGTGATGGACAAGCGTTTGGAAGCCGGCTGGTTCCAGCGGCTGGTGTGGTCGGTTCTGGCGGTCGGGTCGCTCGGTCTGCTGGTGTGGGTGCCGTTCCTGTACGTGGCGATCCGCCGGGGCCGGGGCTCCGACTGGGGTGTCTTCTCCTCGTTCGCGCTCTACGAGCTGGTGACGCTGCCGTGGGCGTCCGTCCAGGCGGACGCGGGGGATCCCGTCCTCGGGGCGACCGCCTGCGCCACCATCGCGATGGCCGTGTGGCTGCTGATGTTCCCGCTGTTCGACAAACCCACGCCGAAGAACACCATGGTCGGCGCGGGACCGGCTCCGGCCGCCTGGCCGGGCCAGGCACCCGGCAATCCGTATCTGCGCTGACGCCCGGAAACTCTTGCGGACAGGCACCCGGCGGCCCCCGCATCCGCGTCCGCAGACACGGACGCGGACGGACGCCGGACGGACACGCACCCGGGCGCCCCGCGTTCGGGCGAAGGCGCCCGGCGCAGCGTATCCACGCACCGGCGCCCGGCGGGTTCATCCCCGCCGGGTGCCGCGCAGGATCCTGACGGCCGGCCAGGCCAGCAGCCCGCCGGCGCACCAGAGGAAGACGGTGAGCGCGGCCCACTCTCCGAAGGTGGTCTCCGGATCGGAGACGCCGAAGACGGTGTAAATCAGGGCCAGGAGGCACCAGAGCCCGGCGAGGATCCCGAAGATGACGAGGACCGCCGTCTGACCTCCGGTACGTCGCGTCGTCGCCCTCTGCCGACCGGCCGAGCCGGAGTCCCGGCCCTCACCCTCCCTGCCCTCAGCCTCCCGCTCCGTGCCCTCACCCTCCCGAGTGGCGCGTTCGGGACGCCGCGTCCGGGGCGGCAACTGCACCACCGCGCCCGGAGGCACCGCCGCGTCGATCGTCGCCATGGTGTGCGCGTCGATCCCGTACGCCCCCGGCTCCACCTCCACGCACAGCCCGTCGGTGCCGATGAGCCGACGGCCGCCGTCCGGCCAGGTCAGCAACGCGGCGCAGTCGCGGTAGAGCACGGTGGCCGCCTCGCCCCCCGCCGTCAGGCTGACCCCCTCGCCCCCGACGATCAGGGCCGTCCTGTCCTTGCGTACGGACTCGAACCGCTTGCCCGTGACGGCGTACGAGGACTTGGTCGGGGCGGCCGTGTAACCGGCCCAGTCGGCGCTGTGCCCCGAGGGCACCTGGAGCAGCGCCGTCCCGGCGGCCTCCAGCGCGACCGCGTGCACCTGCTGCGGGGTCGTCGCCCACAGTTCGGCCCGCAGTTCGTCGAGCGCGCGCGGCGGCCGGTGGGCGAGCAGGTCCTCCGCGGCGCCGGGCAGCCGTCGTACGGCCGCGTCGGGCGCGGTCAGCGTGGCGTCGCTGCGGCCGCGTACGGCGTCCAGGTCGGCCTGCGCGATCCGGCCGACCTGGAGCCCCGCGAGAACGTCGACGAAGCCTCCGAGCACCGCGTCCTGCTTGGCGGCCAGGGCGTCCGCGAAGGCGGTGACGGTCGCGAAACCGTCCCGGCGGGAGGTGTAGTCACTGGCCGCCGTGTACGAGTAGCCGCCCTCCTGGCGGAGCGAGCGGGAGAGTTCGCGCTCCAGGACGCCCGCGTACATCCGGGCGGCGGTGGTGTCGGCGACGACGGCGTCGAGCAGGACACCGCCCTTGCCGTCGGAGAAGTAGGCGGGAGTCGTGGGCAGTGCGGAGGTCACCGCGGGCATCGGGCGGCGCTCGCCACCGGGCAGCTTCAGTGAGAGTCCGGCGGGCAGCCGTTCCCCCGCGATCCACAGCACGGCGTTGTCCCGCGTGAACCAGGTCGCCGCCCACCGTCGTACGTCGTCCGGCCGCAGCTGCCGTACGCCCCACTCGGGATAGCTGGTCAGCCCGTACCCCTGGGCCCCGTACCGCCACAGCGGGAGCTGTCCCACTTCGCGCCGCGCCTCCTCGGTGCGCAGGATCTCCTTCTCGGTCTCCAGCCGCTCCATGGGCAGATCGAGAAGGGAGGTGCACACGCCGCCGAGGTACGCCACGACCTCGTGCTCCGCGCCCTCCACATGGAAGTGGGTGAACGCGGCCTTGGTCGCCCCGTTGAAGTGGTAGTCGGCCAGACCCTGGCGGTACAGGGCCAGATGCTCGACCAGGTGCGTGATCCCGGCGCCGGCGAGCGTCTCGTCGGCGACACCGACGCGGAAGACGAGTCCGGCCCGCATGGGCCCGGTGGCGTACGCGAAGAGGGTCGGTATGCCGTCGACCTCGGTGTGATGGATGGCCTGGCTCATCGTCCGTCCCTACCTCTGCCGCTGCTTCTCTGTCCGTGGCTGCGTCTGTCTCTGCCTGTCGCGTCCGGCATCCGCTCAGCCTCGTCCGGTTCTTCCGGCTCTTCCGAGGGCGGCGGAACGGTGTCGTACGTATGCCTCCGCGGGTTCGCCGAGATAGCTCCACGGGTACTTGGAGGCCAGATTGCCGAGCGCGCGGAAGTGCGCGGCGGCACGGGCGGTGTCCCCGATCAGCGAGAAGAGCGCGGCGAAGTCGCCCTGGACCGCGACCCAGCCGTACGTCGGCCGGTAGTTCGGGTGCAGGACGGACCGTTCGGCCGCCTCGACGAGTTCGGGGTGGACGTTGGCCTGCCGCAGGTACTCGGTGCGCGCGTTCCCGGTGGAGGACAGAGCGAGCCAGTGCTCCAGATGCGCCTCGGCCACCAGCCCCCCGTTCAAAGCCCCTTCGGGCGCTCCGAGCAGACACTCGCGGGCGAAGCCGTGCGCCGCCTCCCAGCTCCCGCTCCACTTCGGGCACAGCTGCTGGAGCAGCCGGGCCTGTCCGGTGAAGTGGTTCGGATGGTGAGCGGCCAGCCGGTCGTATCGACGCCGTGCCTCGTTCTGCCCGAGTTCCAGTCCCCTGGCCGTGTTCAGGCGCGCGGCCCAGGCCGCGTCGTGGGTCGGGTCGAGGGCGGTTGCCCGGATCAGCAACTGTTCGGCCTGCCGCAGGTGTTCGTGCATCTGCCGGAACTGCTCCCGGCTGACGTCCTTGGCCCGCGCGGCCGTCCGGATCGACCAGCCGATCTCGATCTCGCGGCTCCCGAGCATCGTCAGGGCGAGTACGTCGTCGGGGGCGGCGGCGACGACTTCCCGCAGGAAGTGCTCGACACCGGGCACTTCGGCGACCACGCGGACGAGGAACGCCCGGTCGGTGCCGTGCGGCAGCCCGTCGACGTACTGCCGGATCGCCGCCCAGTCCCGCGCGGCGGCGACCTGCCGTAGCCATCCGGCTTCGGGAAAGGCGGAGGCGAGCTCGAAGTCCGGGGGTGAGAGGGATGCATCGGTCGGCATGGAGCGGATGGTAGGTGGCGGATTGGAAGCGGTTTCCGCCGAGGTAAGGAGAGCGTGTGGGAACACACGGGTCAAACAGTGCATACAGGAGCCGACTTGACCCGTCGATGAACGACCTTGACTCGCCCATGACTCGAACTTGAGTTCGTCTTGTGTGAAGTGATCGCCCACCTTTCGTTCGGCTTGGAACAATCCCTGGGCGGATGAGGGGAGACGGGCGAGGGGCAACGGGCGAGAGACCGATGGCGGCCGCAGGGGCAGCCGGCGCCACCGCACCCGCCGCCCCCACCGCACCCGCCTTTCCCACCGTGGTCCCCCGTCCCCACCCCGTCACCAGGAGCCCCTTTCATGGCAATGAACGCCCGCCGCGCCAGACAACTGCTGGAAACGTCGGCCCCCTTGCTGCTCCAGGGCGAGCAGGTCGAACTCACCAGCCTGGCCGGCGTCGGCACGGTCTCGGTGCGCAAGCAGGCCCTCACCACGATCGTGGTCGCGGTGCTCACCCTGGGCATGGTGGTGGCGACGGTCAGGCCGCGCGCTGTCTACGTCGTCCTGACGAACCAGCGCATCCTGTTCTTCGACGGCAACCGGGGCGGCAAGCCGGGCAAGTTGCTGATGAACATCCCGCGTCCGTACGTCACCGCGACCGCGGCCAGGAAGGCCTTCCTGGGCCTCAAGACGGTCACCCACCTGACCATCGAGGGCCAGGAGGGCGCCCTCAAGGTCGACTTCCCGGTCCAGACCCGCACCGACGGCCACGTGTTCGCCGGGGCCCTGCCGGTCACGCGCTGACACCCTCCGGGGCCGCCGCCCACGGCGGCCCCACCTCGCACCACAGCAACTTCCCGCTCCTGCCGAACAGATCGTCCCCGAGCGGGTATCCGCCCCAGGCGTCCGCGTAATGGCATACGAGGAACAGCCCCCGCCCGCCGTCCGCCTCGGCCGGCACGGGATGAAGCGCGCCGTGCCGCCTGTCGAACGGGGGCGGGATGTGCGGGTCCGCGTCCCAGACGCTGACGCGAAGACGGCCACCCCCGAGAGCACGGAGCCGAAGTGTCGCGGGCCCCGCGGAGTGCCGGTAGGCGTTCGTGACGAGCTCCGAGGCCAGCAACTCGGCCGTGTCGGCGATGCGGGCCATTCCGTGGCCGTTCAGCACGGCCCTGAGGGTGACCCGGGCGACGCGCGGCGCGAGCGGATCGTGCGGCAACTGCAGGGCGTACGTCCAAGATGGGGACGCATCGGACTTCTCCGGGGATACGGTGACCATGAACGCCTCCTGCGGTGGGGGTACTTGGTTCGCTCTACTGGTCCGGCCGGGCGGTGGCATGTCGCGGGGGGACGTACACGTAGGCACGCGGGTGTACGGGGTGGCGCGGTGCGCTTCCGGCTTATGAGCGGGGCGAGTTGAGCGGCTTGGGACTCACCGTAGAGCGATCCATGGACTACATTCCATGAATTGCAGGGAATGTAGTCCCTAATACCTTCGTGTGGGTGACCCACGCGCCAAACGTACGAACGGGAAGTCGCCGCTCATGCCGCAGCCGAGCCCTCTACCCACCGCGCGACGCCGACGGCTGGGTGTCGAACTGCGAAGACTGCGCGAGCGCGCGGACCTGTCCGCCACGCAGGCCGCCACACTGGTCGGCGCCACACAGTCACGCGTGAGCAACATCGAGGCCGGCCGCTACGGGGTCAGCGCGGACCGCGTGCGCTCCCTGGCCCGCCACTACGACTGCACCGACGAACCTCTGATCGACTCGCTCGCGGCCATGACCGGCGAACGTCGGCGCGGCTGGTGGGAGGAGTACCGCGAGATCCTCTCGCCGCGCATGCTGGACCTCACCGAGGTCGAGCACCACGCCGTCGCACTCCGCGTAGCGAACGTCATCAACATCCCCGGTCTGCTCCAGACCGCGGACCACGCTCGCGCCCTGTTCCGTCACACCGTGCCACCACTGAAGCCCCACGAGATCGAGCACCGCGTCTCGCACCGCATCAAACGCCAGGCACTCCTGCACCGCGAGCGGCCACAGCCGTACACCGCGATCATTCACGAAGCCGCCCTGCGCATGCGCTTCGGTGACCGCACCACGGTCAGGGCACAGCTCCGCCACCTCAACGACATGAGCGAACTGGACCACGTCACGATCGCCGTCATCCCCTTCGCCAGTGGCGCGTTCCATACGTCCGGCCAGGGGATCGACTACTTCCACGGCCCGGTCCACCAGCTCGACACCGTCCAGCTGGACACCGATCACGGCGCCGAACTCATCGACGCGCCAGCTCAGTTGGAGCGCTACCAGCTGGTTCTGGACCGCGTACAGCAAGCCGCACTCCCCCAGGCCGAGTCTCGCGAGTTCATCGCCCAACTCGCCAACGACCTCTGAAGGAACCTTCGATGCCCGAACTGAACTGGCAGAAGTCCACGTACAGCCAGGAGGCCTCCTCCTGCGTCTACATGGCCACCACCCCCACCGGAACGATCCTCCTCCGCGAGAGCGACGCCCCGGAAACGATCCTCACCACCGGGCCGCGCCAACTCGGCGCCCTGATAGCCGCCTTGCGACCGGCGCACCGCTAGCGGCATCGGCAACACCTCGTCCCGTTCCTCGCCGGTCCACCCAGTCACCGGCCTGCGCCGCTCAAGCGGAAGCCCGTACAACCTTTCGATGCCATGCCCTGTCTGGAAGGTCATTGTTCTCGCACCGTTCATGGTGTGTGAGCTTGACCGTTGGAGGGTCCCGTGAAGATCGGCGAGGTGCGGCGCGGGGTGTGGGCCGCGGCCGGGGTGCTGGCGGTGGCCGCGGCGGCGGTGGGTGTGCCGTCCGAGCGTGCCCTCGCTGCCGCGACCGCCGAGCGGGTGTGGAAGGTCGACACCATGGACAAGGGGTTCGTCCAGGACCGGGTGACGGGAGAGGTGAAGGGCAAAGTGAAGCCCGGAGCCGAGGTGCATCCCGGGGCGGGCTTCACCTATTTCGGCGCGAACACGCTCAAGGGCACCGACTTCTTCATGGATGCCTGGGGCGCGTCGTTCGAGCAGGAGTTCAGCAACTGCGACTACGGCACGATGCCGGTCTACATATACGAGAGCGGGAAGCTCACCGACCGGGCATTCCCGGCGGCGATCTGTCACTTCGACGACACGATCGAGGTGGGCGACTCCTTCGACGTGTCCCCGGGCCCGCTCAGGATCGACGACGACGCACGCAGCGCCCACTGGAACGGCCGGCCGGGAACCACGGACTCGTACATCGACCGGGCGAAGATGACCGGCGTCCACCCCGGCAAGGGCCCGGAACTGAAGCTCGTACCGCGCCCGGACAGCGCACCCCAGGGGAAGCCGCAGGATACCGATCTCGGAGTTGGCTACGAGGTCGACAACACGGCGGACATCGAAGCCCTCGGCGCCTCGGCGGAGGGACGGCCGGGTGACGTGGTCACGGTGGACGTCGGGTACCGCAACAACGGTCCTGGCGGAATGCCCACCTGGAGGGGCAGCGAGCCCATCGAAGACCTTTCGGTGAGGACGACGGTCATCGTTCCCCCGGGCACGATCGCGGTGAAGGTGCCGAAAGAGTGCCAGTCGTTCGACGACGGCAGGCATCCCGACGTCCACAGCTACAGCTGCGCGAACAAGGTCAACGACTGGTGGGTCGGCCCCAAAGAGCGCCTCGTGTGGTCCTTCGACCTGTACATCGACAAGGCGTCCGCCCTCAAGCCCGGCAGGGTCTCGCTGAAGGTGCGCTCCGAGCACGACAGCAACCCGAAGAACGACACCGCCGCCATCACCGTGAAGGTGCCGGGCACGACGGGCGGCACCGGTGGTACTCCGTGGATCGCCGGGGCGGCGGGCGTCCTCGCCGCGGGCCTCGGCACGGTCCTGTTCGCCGCGGCCCGCAGGCGCCGACAGTCCTGAACACGTCCCGCGACTCACTGAGATGAGGGCAGGTCGGCCACCGGCCCGGCTACGGAACAGCTCCGAACCGGAAGAGTTCCGTCGCCGGATTCCTTCCACCACACCGTTGTCAGAGGCGGTGGATATGGTCGGCGCACCTGATCAGTCGAGGAGCGTGCGCATGAGATCTCCGGCCGAACTGGACGACGTCCGGTGGTCCGACCTGGCCCACGCCTACGGGCCCGCCGAGGACGTACCCGAGCTGATCAGGGCGCTCTACGAGGACGACGAGGAAACGGCCGGCGAGGCGGTCTACGAGCTCTACGGCAACATCCACCACCAGGGCACGATCTACCGGGCCTCGGCACCCGCCGTCCCCTTCCTCGCCCACGCGGTGCTGCACGCGCCGGGCAAGCGTGACGAACTGCTGATGCTGCTCGCCGTCCTCGCCGATCACGACCCCGCCGCCGTCGAGTCGCCGCACTGGCCCGGCAGCGATGTCGCCGCGGTCTGCGCGGAACTCTGTGAGGTGCTCCCGGAGCTGCTGCCGTGCCTCGGGGACCCCGAGCGCGGGGTACGCCGGGCGGCGCTCCGGGTGGTCGCTGCCGTGGCCGACCTGCTCCCGTACAAGCCGTGGGTCCTGGCCGTCGAGCAGGTCGACGCGCTCTACGCCGACGACCCCGTCCCGGCGGTACGGGCGGACGCGCTGGTCGCCCTGAACCGGTTCGGCCGGGTGCTGGAACCCCTGGACAGCTCGCTGCCCGAGGTGAGGCTCGCCGCGGCCCAGCTGGCCGCCGAACGGTCCGGACCGCCGTACGCACCCGAACTCGTGGAGGTCTTCGCCGAGGACGGCGCCGAGCCCGACCCCGGGGACGACGACTACCCGTGGTCGGACACCACCACCCAGGAGCAGCGGCTCACCGACCTGCTCACCCAGGATCCGGACGTCGGCCTCACCGTGGCCGCCCGCTGGATCGCGGCCGGGGACCTCGGCTCACGCGGTTCCTGGCTGGCCCGGGAGATCGCCGGGAAGTGGCGCGACCGCGAGCGCGAAGTCCTGGACCTGTTGCTGTCCGCGCTGCCCCATCAGAGCAGACCCACCGCCCTGTTCCGTACGATCGGCTACTGGATCGAGGTCCTGCCCGAGCCGGACGCCGCCCTGAGGGACGGACTGCACCGGTACGCCAGTGGCGACGGCGAGGCCGCCGAACCCGCGCTCCTCGCCCTGACGCACTCCCGCGATCCCCGCGCCCTGGAACTGGTGCTCAAGCGCCCCTCCGCCCAGCTGCTCGCAGCGGCGGCGCGGCGCTTCCCGGACGCGGCCGACGAGCTGATACCCCTGATCCGCCGCGAGCTGGCCGCCGGTGCCACCGGCAACGACGGCACCGCCCTGGTCCAGGCACTGGCCTCGTTCGGCACCGCGGCCCGCGCGGCCCAGCCCGAACTGGTCGACTGCCTCAGAACCCGTCGCGCGGCCATCGTCGCCGCCCGCTTGCTCGGCGCCAACGGCATCCGTACGCCGGAGATCACCGACCTGCTGCGCGACGCCACGCAGAGCAGCGACTCCTCGCTGTGGGCTTCGGCGGCCGTAGCCCACTATCGGCTGACAGGTGACCCCGACACGGCACTTCGCACCTACGAGGCGCTGCTGTCGTCCCGGGGCCAGACCAGTTGGTACCTGAGCGGCCTGGAGCCGATGGGCAGCGCCGCAGCTCCGCTGCTCCCTCGCATCGAGCCCCTCCTGGAGGCCGGCGACTGGACGCGCAAGGCGGCCGCGGAGGCCCACCACTGGATCACCGGATCCCCGGACCGCGCCGTCCCCGTCCTCGCAGACCTGGTCGGCACCACCCCGGTCGGCCTCAGCGCCCTCAAGGCCCTCGCCGCGACGGGCCGGTGTCCGGCGGAACTCCACCCCACTCTCCGCTCCTACGTCTCCTCCCCGAAGCGCCTCATCACCGACTCCCCCTTGTCGGGCCAGGACCACGCGGACGACGAACTCCGCACGCTGTCCCGGATGTTGCTCATGATCGGCCGACCGGATTAGCCGCGTCCGGCCTCACAGGGCTCCCGCTCGGCGACCGGATCCGCCCAGCGCGTCGGCCAGGGCCTGGGCCTGGGCCGGCGTGATGCCGAGAGCGATCGGCACACGGCGGGCGCTGTAGGGCGCCGAGCAGACGGCGA
Source organism: Streptomyces sp. NPDC026500 (assembly GCF_055567635.1). Classification (NCBI taxonomy): domain Bacteria; kingdom Bacillati; phylum Actinomycetota; class Actinomycetes; order Kitasatosporales; family Streptomycetaceae; genus Streptomyces; species Streptomyces sp. NPDC026500. Next base: position 124,253 of record NZ_JBVHQB010000018.1, read on the forward strand.
TCGGACTGTCGTCGGTGACGGTCCACCGGGGCTCTTGACCGGGATCGGGCAGCACAGCGGCGGCCAACTCGTGGGCCGTGTCGGCGCGTATCCCGCAGTGGACCAGCGCCCGCGCCACCACATCGGTCGCTTCCTCGGGCATGTCGGCGTCGCCGAGCATCGGAAGCAGGAGCAGCAGACGCTGGGAGGGGTCGGAGAGACCTTCGCCGTCGTCCGACGTGCTCGCGGCGATTGCGGTGAGTTCGTTCCAGGACAGCCCGGGACCGGCATGGTCGCCGCCGCAGTCCCCGAGAAATCCGAGCCGCCCCCACGCGGGATGGCGGACGAAGAACTCGATGTCGCTCATGTCCTCGGAGTTGGCGTACACGACGTAGGCCGTGTGTCCGCCGTCGAAGGGCACGCGCAGGACGGGCCACGGCTGCTCGGTGTCCCCGAGGCGGTCCTCCATGGCGTCGTAGCCCGAGGACTCCACGCCGAAGCGCTCCGGCCGCTCTCCCGGGTCTCCCATGGTCAGCAGGACGTGGGCGAGCCAGAAGGCGGAGTCGCGCGCGAGCTGGTCACCGGCGACCAGCTCGACATCTTCGTAATACTCCGGGATCGCCAGGGCAACAGTCATGGCCGGAGCGTACCCAGGTCGCAGGAACGAGCAGCCCGACGACGAATCGGCAGATTCGGGTGGCCAGTTCCCCGGAACGAACGCGTCCACGTTCGTGGGGGCCGTCCGCGTTCCCTCATAAGGTGAGGCCGTCAGGCTCTCGCAAGCGTGGGCAGTCGTGCCCGGCCCGGAGGATTCCGTGACCATCGCCGCTCGTCTCGTCACGACCGTCGCCGCTCCCCTGGACCCGGCAACGGCGGAGGCTCCGCAGGTGCTGCACTGGCCCGGCCGCAGGCTTCTGGTTCAGCGTGGTGACACCGAATTGGTGGCTCTCGACCTGGACGCAGCCAGTACGGGCCGGGAGCCCGAGGTCCGTTTCCCTGCGCCCTGGCCACGCCACTTCGGATCGGCGACCGTGTCGCCGGAGCGGGACACGGCGGTGTTCGCCGGCCTGCACGCGGTGCGGTCTGTGCACGCGACCGGTGCGACGCGATGGGAGACGCGGCACGGCTGCTGGGACGGCGGTTGTCCCCTCGCGCACCTGTCCTTCGACGAATACGCCCACGACAAGGACCACCTCTACGCCGACAGCGGCTCAGTCGCTGTCTCCGCGGACGGCAGACTCGTCTGGTCGCACGTCCGCGGCCCGTTGGAGAGCGACGGGGACACGGCGGACGACCAGGAACTGTGGGTGGTCCTGGAAGCCACGGACGGAACGATCCTGGGCCGGGTGGACACCATGACGGTGGCCTCCGACTCGGCACACACTCCACACCCGGACCCCACGCGAATGGGGTTGAGCATCGGCGAGGGCGAGGAGAGGTCGCCCGCGCTGTGGGGGCGCTGGGACGGACAGCGACTGACCGCCGAGCCCCTCGGAATCGAGCGGATCCTCCTGGGCGCAAGCCCGTCCGGCCGACACCTCCTGACCGTTCCCGTCGGACAGTGGTCCCTCTGCCTCCACCAGGCGGACGACGGCTCCGTCCTGCGGAAACTGGACGCCCAGGACACCGTGCCGCCGCACCCGGCGAGCACCGGCGAGGGAAGGGTGTACTGGGACTACGAGGCGGCCTTCGTGGACGACGACACCATCGTCGCCGGTACGTCCGAGTGCGACGCCCGGTACGACACGGTCCGACACTGGCTGATCGACCCACACGGGATGACCCTCGTCGGCCAGATCCTCTACCCCTTCACTGTCTCCGGGCCCGCCCGCTCGGCAGGGAACGGCACTTGGTACACCGTCTCCGAGGACGGAACGTCCGTACACCTGTGGCGCCGTACCGAAGAGGCCTGACCGCTGCCGTCACTTTCTGACGATCGCCTTCGTCGTGGCGTCGGCCATGAGTACCGGAGTCGAGCCGGTAGAGCTGCCTGTAGAGATTTTCGATCCCCACGGTGTCAAGCCCAAGCGTCACGATCGGGGTCGATCAGTCGCCGATGAACCACAAGAACCGGTGCGGCGAACTGAGTCGTAGAAGCTCGGCCGTCATCGCGGCGCCGGCCTACTCGGCAAGGCCCACTCGCTTCAGTTCCAATAGACCGCCGCGGATTTTGACCACCTCTTACTGATCCACGCCGACTTGTTTCGACTTACCCCTTTGCTTCTTGTGAACAACTTTGCAGAATGAGCACTTTGATTGCCGCTTAGGTTTGTCCGACGGGGAGCGTCGAGCCGACGGAACCTCCCGCGTCACTTCGCGTGAAACCTCTTCGGCGCCTCGGTCGGATTGCCGCCCGAGGGCAGTTTCTGGCCGGGGCATCCGCCCAGCACCTTTTTCATGGCCGCCTTCTCGGCGCTCGTGACCCACAGCCCGTACTTCTTCTTCACCGCCACCTGCGCGGCGACATACGTGCAGCGGTACGCCTTGTTGGGCGGGAGCCAGGTCGCCGTGTCGCCGTCGCCCTTGCTGCGGTTGGCGCTCGCGCCGACGGCACGGAGGTTGAGCGGATCGTTGGCCAGCGCTATTCGCTTGCTCGCGTCCCAGTACTTGGCGCCGGTCTGCCAAGCGTCCGAGAGTGCGACGAGGTGGTCGATGTCGACCAGGCTGCGCCCGCGGACGAAGGTGACGTCCTTGCCGCCGTACGGATCGGGCTCGAGGACCCCGCGGGACACCCTGCACTTGCCGTCGCTGAACTTCACCTCTTTCAGGTCCCGCTTGAGGATGTCGTCACGGGTGTCGCACGAATTCGCGTCGGTGTCGGCCCAGGCCGTCCCGAACCGCTCCCTGGTGTACCCGGTCTTGGGCGCGCGCCCCTTGACGGCCAGCGAGTCCACGGCGGCGTAAGCGGCGCCTCCGCTGCCGGTCGGCGTCTCCTGCGGTCCCGCCGACCCCAAGTCGCCCTTCTTGCAGCCGCTGACTCCGGCCCCGACGACGAACACCACCAATGCGGCAGCAGCCGCCCCACCCCTCAGACGCAGCACAGCGCCCCTCCCCTTCGCCTCCCCGGGTCCGCCCAGATCGGACGTGATTCCCGTCTGCCCAAGGTAACGGCCGCCATTCCTCGGCCATACCGGGCATCAATGGGCAATAGGCGCACGCCGGGCGTATCGTCGGTCGTGAGTCCACCCCGGAAGGAGCTCTGGATGGGCATCTTCGACAGGTTCAAGAGCAGCCGGGCGGCACAGGACAAAGCAGCGGACATGTCCGACGCCGCGGAGAAGCAGGCCAACAAGAAGACCGGCGACAAGTACACGGACAAGGTCGACGACGCGCAACAGAAGGCCGAAGGCGCGATGGGCATGGACCGAAACCGCGACCGGCCGGGACAGTCGTAGCCGGAGCGATTCGAGAACTGCCTCCCCTTTCAGCCCCATCGCGGCATCCCTGCCGGGTGGGGCCGGGGTCGTCAACGCGCGACCGACCCCCATACCGAGGCCGCGGCCGACCCCCATACCGAGGCGGCGTCCACGCCGTCACGCCTCCCCAACGCCCTTGACCTCCCTTACCCCCTCCGGTCGATGGCCGTCCGCACCGTCACGCCCTTCAGTGGATGGGGTCGATGGCCGTCCGCACCGTCATGCCTACTGGTCGATGGACGTCGAGGGCGTCAGACCTTTCCGATCCCCAGCGTCGTCTCCGACGGCAGCAGTCCCGAGCTCAGCACCGCGACCCAGAACTCCCCGAGCAGGTCGGCGAGGCGGGTGACGGCGTCCGGGGCGAGCGACTGCCAGGGCGCGGCGGCGAGGCGGTCGGTGTGGTGCTCGACCTGGCGGCGCAGCTCACGGCCGGCGTCCGTGGCGATACCGTCCTCGCCCACCAGGCCCCGGGCTATCAGACGGTCCCGGGCCGCGGCCCACTCCTCCGGGCTCCAGCCCCGGCTCTCGAACCGCTCCACGGAGGCCGCTCCTGTCGCCGCGAAGGAGACCAGCGACTCGACCGGGTCGAGGCCGGCCAAGAGCAGCGCCGCGAGGTGTCCGTCGCCACGGTGCTCGCGCAGGATCGTCGCCGCGTGCCACAGCTGGAGGTGCGGCGCCTCGGGCCAGGGCAACTCGGCGTTCGAAGCGGCGAGTTGGCGTCCCTCGGTGTTCGCGGCCTCAGCGGCCCGGCGGGCCAGCGCGGCCGCCTCGGCCAGCTCGGGACTGGCGACGCGGTCGCCGAGTATCGCGCGGTACGCCCGGTCGACGGCTCGCTCCCGCGCCGCGAGCACCTGCTCCGGACTCGCCGTCCGCCAGGCCGAGTTGATGTGCTCGTCCACCATGCGCGGGCTGAAGCTGTAGAAGGCGGAGGCCACTCGCCGACCGCCGACGGCCCCCAACGGTGCCGCGCGGTAGGGGAAGTAGCTGGGCCAGCGCTCCTCGGTCCCGTATCCGAGCGCGTCCGCCTCTTCGAAGGCCTCCGGCGCGTAGTACAGCACCGCGTGCAGGGGCTCCAGCAGATGCCAGAGCCGGCGCACCTGGCCGAGGTCGACGGCCGCACCCTCCTCCGGCCCGCCTCCCTGCGGCACCTCTCCCTGCGACACCCCGTCCTCTACGACCCCTGCCCCGCCGGCCCCACTCGCCCCGCTCACGTTCCCGGACATGGCTCCACCCCTCGTCACGTAACGACACGCTCCATAACTTGACACTGCCAAGATTGCCCGAACCCACCAAACTTGTCAACGACTAGATTCCCTGGCCGCCCTCGACCGAGCCCGGCCGACCCCTGCCATCCCCGACCAGCACCGACCGGTCCGGGCCACCCCCGGCCGACCAACTTGGCAATGCCTAGATCCGGCGTACGCTTCTGTCATGAATCCCGCGAAGACCAGCGGCTCCGAGCGCCCCTATCACCACGGGGACCTGCGCCGCGCCATCCTCGGCGCCGCCCTCGACGTCATCGCCGCCGAGGGGCCCTCCGCGGTGAGCCTGCGCGATCTGGCCCGCCGCGCGGGCGTCTCGCACGCCGCCCCGGCACACCACTTCAAGGACCGCGTCGGCCTGCTCACGGCCATCGCGGCGGAGGGCTTCGGGCTCCTGGCGACCGCGCTCGACACCGCCGACGACCTGCGCGACGCGGGCGTGCGCTACGTACGTTTCGCTCGGGAGCACCCCGCCCACTTCCAGGTCATGTTCGCCCCTGAACTGCTCCGCGAGAACGATCTGGAGCTCACGACGGCCCGGACGCTCGCGGGCGTACGGCTGCGCGCCGCCGTCTCCGCGCTCCCCTCGGAGGGCCGCGGCACCGACACCCACCTCGCCGGCATCGCGGCCTGGTCCCTCGCCCACGGCTTCGCCACACTCCTGATCAGCCACAACCTGGACGGCCAGGTGGGCGAGGAGGACCCCGACGAGGTCTTCCACGCCCTGACGGGAATGCTGTTCCGTCCCCAGCAGCCCTGATCAGGTCCTCGGCACCGGAAGCCCCAGCAGCCCTGATCGGGCCCTCGGCACTGGAAGCCCAGCAGCCCTGATCAGTACCTCGGCACCGGAAGGACCGCTAAGACCCCAGGATCGAAGCCAGGAACTCCCCGGTCCAGCCGAGCAGTTCCCGCCCGACCAGCGGCTTTCCGCCGACCTTCGCCGTCTTCGGGCGGGGTACGAGGATCTGGTGTGCGGTCGGCTTGATGACGGTTCCCGGGTACAGCCGCTGGAGGCGCAGCTCCTGGGACTCCCTCAACTCCACCGGCGCGAAGCGGATGTTGTTGCCCTGGAGGACGATCTCGCCGACCCCGCAGGCGCGCGCGAGCATCCGCAGGCCCGCCACGAGGAGCAGGTTCTCGACGGGCTCCGGGAGCTTGCCGTAGCGGTCGACGAGTTCCTCGCGTACGGCCTTGACGTCCTCCTCCGTGTTCGCGGAGGCGATGGACCGGTACGCCTGGAGGCGCAGCCGCTCGCCCGGCGCGTACTCGTGCGGGACGTGCGCGTCGACCGGCAGCTCGATCTTGACCTCCAGCGGCGGCTCCTCCTCCACACCGCCGTCCAGGGAGGCGCGGTAGTCCGCGACCGCCTCGCCCACCATGCGTACGTACAGGTCGAAGCCGACGCCGGCGATGTGGCCCGACTGTTCGCCGCCGAGCAGATTGCCCGCGCCCCGGATCTCCAGGTCCTTCATCGCCACGTACATGCCCGCGCCCATCTCGGTGTGCTGGGCGATCGTCGCGAGCCGCTCGTGGGCCGTCTCGGTGAGGGGCTTCTCCGGCGGATACAGGAAGTAGGCGTAGCCGCGTTCCCGGCCGCGGCCGACCCGGCCGCGCAGCTGGTGCAGCTGCGACAGGCCGAAGTTGTCGCCGCGCTCCACGATCAGCGTGTTCGCGTTCGAGATGTCGATGCCCGATTCGACGATCGTCGTGGAGACCAGGACGTCGAACTTCTTCTCCCAGAAGTCCACGACCACCTGCTCCAGCGCCCCCTCCGACATCTGGCCGTGGGCCGTGGCGATCCGCGCCTCCGGGACGATCTCCCTGAGGCGGGACGCCGCGCGGTCGATGGACTCGACCCGGTTGTGGATGTAGAAGACCTGTCCCTCACGCAGCAGTTCGCGGCGGATCGCCGCGCCGATCTGCTTCTCCTCGTACGGGCCGACGAAGGTCAGCACCGGGTGTCGCTCCTCCGGCGGGGTGGTGATCGTGGACATCTCGCGGATGCCCGTCACCGCCATCTCGAGCGTGCGGGGAATGGGGGTCGCGGACATCGTCAGGACGTCGACGTTGGCGCGGAGCTTCTTCAGCTGCTCCTTGTGCTCGACGCCGAAGCGCTGCTCCTCGTCGACGATGACCAGGCCCAGGTCCTTGAACCTGGTCTCCGCGGAGAACAGCCGGTGGGTGCCGATGACGAGGTCCACCGAGCCTTCGCGCAGCCCCTCCAGGACCGCCTTGGCCTCGGTGTCCGTCTGGAAGCGGGACAGGGCGCGCACGTTGACCGGGAACTGCGAGTAGCGCTCGGAGAACGTGCCGAAGTGCTGCTGCACCAGCAGGGTCGTGGGGACGAGGACCGCCACCTGCTTGCCGTCCTGCACCGCCTTGAACGCGGCGCGGACCGCGATCTCCGTCTTTCCGTAGCCGACGTCGCCGCAGATCAGGCGGTCCATCGGGACCGTCTTCTCCATGTCCTCCTTGACCTCGGCGATCGTCGTCAGCTGGTCGGGCGTCTCCGCGTACGGGAACGCGTCCTCCAGTTCGCGCTGCCAGGGGGTGTCGGCGCCGAACGCGTGGCCAGGGGCCGCCATCCGCGCCGAGTACAGCTTGATCAGGTCCGCGGCGATCTCCTTGACCGCCTTCTTGGCGCGCGCCTTGGTCTTGGTCCAGTCGGCGCCGCCCAGGCGGTGCATCGTCGGGGCCTCGCCGCCGACGTACTTGGTGATCTGCTCCAGTTGGTCGGTGGGGATGTAGAGGCGGTCGCCGGGCTGGCCGCGCTTGGCGGGGGCGTACTCGACGACCAGGTACTCGCGGGTCGCGCTCTGGACGGTGCGCTGCACCATCTCGATGTAGCGGCCGACACCGTGCTGTTCGTGCACGATGTAGTCGCCGGTCTCCAGGGTCAGCGGGTCGATCGTCTTGCGGCGGCGGGCCGGCATCCGGGCGCCGTCCTTGCCGGCCGCCTTCTGGCCGGAGAGGTCGGTCTCCGTCAGGACGGCGAGCCGGAGCGCCGGGTCGACGAAGCCGTAGTCGATGGAGCCGCACGCCACGTGCACGACGGAGGGGCCGATCCCGGTGAGGTCGGTCTCCAGGCGGGCGGCGATGCCCTCGCCGCCCAGCACCTCGACGGTGCGTGCCGCCGGGCCGTGCGCCTCGGTGACGTAGACCGTGTGCCAGCCGTCGGCCAGCCAGCCCTTGGTGTCGGCGAGCGCGCGGGCGGTGTCGCCGCGATAGGTCTCGGGGGCGTGCATGCCCAGCTTGAGGGTGTCCCCCACGCCTCCGGCGTACGCGTCCGTGAGGTCCCCGTCGGCCGCGAACGGCGACACCGACCACCACATCATGTCCAGCTCGCGCGCCCGGTCCCGTACGTCCGCGATGGACCACAGGGAGGCTGCGCCCACGTCGATGGGGGCCTCGCCGCCCCCGGCCGTCGCCGCCCAGGACGCCTGCAGGAACTCCTGCGAGGTCGCCACGAGGTCCACGGCCCGTGTCCGTACCCGCTCCGGATCGCATACGACGGTCATCGCGCCCTCGGGCAGGACGTCGAGCAGCAGTTCCATGTCGTCGACGAGGACCGGGGCGAGCGATTCCATGCCTTCGACGGCGATGCCCTCGGCGATCTTGCCGAGGAGTTCACCCAGCTCCGGGTGGGCCTCGGCGAGGGCCGCGGCCCGCGCCCGCACATCCTCCGTGAGCAGCAGTTCGCGGCAGGGCGGGGCCCACAGGCCGTGTTCGGCGACCTCCAGGGAGCGCTGGTCCGCGATCTTGAAGTAGCGGATCTCCTCGATGTCGTCGCCCCAGAACTCCACCCGCAACGGGTGCTCCTCGGTGGGCGGGAAGACGTCCAGGATGCCGCCGCGGACGGCGAACTCGCCGCGCTTCTCGACGAGTTCGACGCGGGAGTACGCGGCTGCCGCGAGCGCCTCGACGGTCTCGCCCAGGTCGGCCGTCAGGCCGGTGCGCAGGACGACGGGCTCCAGGTCGCCCAGGCCCTTGACCTGCGGCTGGAGGACCGAGCGGACGGGAGCCACGACGACGGACACCGGGCCGGTCTCGGGGTCGTCGGGGCGTGGGTGGGAAAGACGCCGCAGGACGGCGAGGCGTCGGCCGACGGTGTCCGACCGGGGCGAGAGCCGCTCGTGCGGCAGCGTCTCCCACGACGGGTACTCCGCCACGCCGTCCGGCGGGAGCAGGGAGCGCAGGGCCGCGGCCAGGTCCTCGGCCTCGCGGCCGGTGGCCGTCACCGCCAGCACCGTACGGCCGGTCTCGCGGGCGAGCGCGGCGACGGCGAACGGGCGCGCCGCCGGTGGGCCGACCAGGTCGACGTGCATCCGGTTGCCGTCGGCGGCGGCCTTCACCGCCTCCGTGAGGGCGGCGTCCTTGACGACGGCGTCGAGCAGACCGTGCAGGCTCATGAAGGGCTTCCATCCCGGGGAGTGGGCAACGCGAGACGCCCGACACGTGGGACGGGCCGGGGGCATCCAGCCTACGACTCCGCGACCGCTCGCGCGTGACCGTCCACCGAGGCCCCCGCCCCGCTCGGTGACCCACCGCGCACCCGGGCCCGAACCCAGGACCCCTGCCCCGGACCCGGCACCCCGGGTCCAGGACCCCGGACCCACGCCTCTCGCTCGCCTGGTCCAGCTCGCCCGGCCGCCCGCCCGCCGCCGACCAACGAAGCCGGAACCACGCACTCCCGTCCCGGAACGGGGAGGCCGCGCACTCCCGCGGCGGGGAGACCACCCATCCCGGAAACGGTGACCGCGTACCCGCGGGACGGTGACCGCGTAGTCCCGGAACAAGGGCCGCGTACTCCCGGAACGGGGACCACGCACGCACTCCCGAGCGGGCCCCGGACGCACCGCGGGCCCGGTCCGAGGAGAGTGACTCTCCTCGGACCGGGCCCGTCCGTTCCACCGCAACCCCCGTACGCGGTGGCCCGTTCGATCGTCCGCCGAGCGGACGGGTCCTAGTCGGTGGCGATCGCGTTCAGTACGTTCATCCGGCCCGCCCGGAACGCCGGGATCAGGGCGGCGAACAGGCCCACGAAGGCCGAGCCGATGAAGACCCCGATGATGGTCGGCCAGGGGATCTCCAGAACCTTCAGGCCCTCCAGGGCGAGGAGTTTCTGGGCGGTGGCGCCCCAGCTCATGCCGAGCCCCAGGCCGAGGAGGGCGCCGAAGAGGGCGATGACGACCGACTCCAGACGGATCATGCGGCGCAGCTGGCGGCGGGAGAGCCCGATGGCGCGCATCAGGCCGATCTCGCGGGTGCGCTCGACGACCGACAGCGCCAGGGTGTTCACCACACCGAGGATCGCCACCACGATCGCCAGACCCAGCAGGCCGTAGACCATGTTCAGGAGCTGGCCCACCTGGTCCTTCAGTTCCTGCTTGTAGTCCGTCTGGTCGCGGACCTGGTACTGCGGGTACGGCTCCATGGACTTCTTCAGGGCCGCGTACGCCTGCTTCTCCTGGCCGGGCTTGGCCTTGGCGAACATGATCTCGTTCGGCGGGATCTTGCTCGCGGGCAGGTACTTCTTCATCGTCTCGATGCTGGTGTACCGGGCGCCCTGGTCGATGGCGACGTCGTCGTCCGTGACGGCCGCGACCTTGAGCTTCGCCGTGGCACCGCCCTTGAAGGCGACGGTCAGGGTGTCGCCGACCTTCACACCGTGCTTCTTGGCGTACTTCGAGCCCACCGACATGGCGTTCTTGCCGTAGGCCGCCGCCAGGTCACCGGCCGTCGTCTTGCGCCGCAGGTCCTGGGCGTACGACGGGTCGGCCGCGGTGATCCCGGAGTCGTCGACCTGTCCGTCCGGCGAGGTCGTCTTCGCCGCGATGTCCTTGTAGCGGGTGACGTGCTCCAGGCCCGGGGTCGTCTCCATGGCCTTCTCGGCCTGCGGGACGATCCGCTGCTGGCCCTGGACGATGAAGTCCGCGCCGACCGACCTGTCGAGCTCGTCGGTCGCCGAGGCCACCATCGAGGAGCCGACCACCGACAGGCAAGCGACAAGGGCCAGGCCGATCATCAGGGCCGCGCCGGTGGCACCCGTGCGGCGCGGGTTGCGCAGCGCGTTGCGTTCGGCGAGCCGGCCGACCGGGCCGAACATCCGCAGCAGTACGGCGCTGATCACCCGGACCACGCCGCCCGCGAGCAGCGGGCCGACGATCACGAAGCCGATCAGGGTGAGGACGATGCCCGCGCCGAGGACCAGCGAGCCGTCGCTCGCCTTGTGGGCGGTGGCCGCCGTGTAGAGCGCGAACGCTCCGGCGCCGGTCAGGGCCAGGCCGATCAGTCCGCGGACGAGACCCGCCTTGCCGTCCGCCGGGGTGCCGGCGTCCCGCAGCGCGGCCATCGGGGAGACCTTGCCGGCCCGCCGGGCCGGCAGATAGGCGGCCAGGACGGTGACGACGACACCGAGGATCATGCCGATGACCGGGGTGGCCGCCTTGACGGTCAGGTCACGCGTGGAGAGGTCCATGCCCATCGACGCCATGAGTTTCATCAGGCCGACCGCGAGGCCGACGCCCGCGGCGACGCCGAGGACCGAGCCGACGAAGCCGAGCAGCAGCGCCTCGACCAGCACCGAGCGGTTGACCTGCTTACGGGAGGAGCCGATGGCGCGCATCAGGCCGATCTCGCGGGTGCGCTGGGCGACCAGCATCGAGAAGGTGTTGATGATCAGGAAGATGCCCACCAGGAACGCGATCCCGGCGAAGCCGAGCATGGCGTACTTGATGACGTTCATGAACTGGCCGACGCCCTTGCGGTTCTCGTCGGCGTTCTCCTTCTGCGTCTGGATCTTGTACGACCCGTGGAGCGCGGCGGAGACGTTCTGCTTGAGGTGCGCGTCGGAGACGCCCGGCGCGGCGGTGACGTTGACCTGGGTGAACCGGCCGGTGGAGCCGAGCAGTTCGCGTTGGGCGGTGGCCGTGTCGAACCAGACGACGGCTGCACCGGGGTTGGTCACCTTGAAGGTGGCGATCCCGACGATCCTGGCCTTGAAGTCACCGGTGACGGCGATGGTGCGCAGCTCGTCGCCCATCTTGAGGTGGTGCTTGTCGGCGGTGTCGACGTCGACCATCACCTCGGTGGGTCCGCGTGGGGCGCGGCCGGAGGTGATCTCCGTGGAACGGAGGTCGTTGCGCGTCCAGTTGCCGGCGATGGTCGGGGCGCCGGTGGTGGAGCCCATGTTCTTGTTGTGACTGTTCACGACGGTCACGTTCATCGAATTGACCGCGCCCTCGGCGGACTTGACGCCGTCCGTCCGCTGCGTCCGCGCCAGCACGGAGGCCGGCACCGACTCGGGCTTGCCGTTCTGCGGGGTGTCGTCGCTCTTGGCGGCCTTGGGCAGCACCGTCACGTCGGAGGAGGTGGCCGCGAAGAGCTTGTCGAACGTCGTGTTCATCGTGTCGGTGAACACGAGCGTGCCGCAGACGAAGGCCACCGACAGCAGGACCGCCACGGCGGACAGCGCCATGCGTCCCTTGTGCGCGAAGAAGTTGCGCATCGAGGTCTTGAGGACGGTCATGACGTCCGCCCGCGGGAGTCGAAGTCCTTCATGCGGTCCAGGACCTGGTCGGCCGTCGGCTGGTGCATCTCGTCGACGATCCTGCCGTCCGCGAGGTAGAGCACGCGGTCCGCGTACGAGGCCGCCACCGGGTCGTGCGTGACCATCACGATGGTCTGGCCCAGGTCGTCCACCGAGCGCCGCAGGAAGCCCAGCACTTCGGCGCCGGCCCGGGAGTCGAGGTTTCCGGTCGGCTCGTCACCGAAGATGATCTCGGGGCGGGCCGCCAGCGCCCGTGCCACCGCGACGCGCTGCTGCTGGCCGCCGGAGAGCTGGTTCGGGCGGTGCTTGAGCCGGTCCGCGAGCCCGACGGTCTCCACGACCTGGTCCAGCCAGCGCTTGTCGGGCTTGCGGCCCGCGATGTCCATCGGGAGCGTGATGTTCTCCAGGGCGTTCAGCGTCGGCAGCAGGTTGAAGGCCTGGAAGATGAAGCCGATCCGGTCCCGGCGCAGCTGCGTCAGCTTCTTGTCCTTGAGCCCGGTGATCTCGGTCTCGTCGAGGAAGATCTGGCCGGAGGTGACGGTGTCGAGCCCGGCGAGGCAGTGCATCAGGGTGGACTTGCCGGACCCCGAGGGGCCCATGATCGCGGTGAACCGGCCCCGCGCGATGTCCACGTCGACATGGTCGAGGGCGACGACCTGGGTCTCCCCGGACCCGTACGCCTTGACGACCTGCCGCGCCCGCGCGGCGACGGCCGTACGCCCTCCAGTGCCCTCGTGCCTGGGAATGCTTACAGCCGATGTCACGGTATGTCTCCTAAGTCGGCCGACAGGGAAGCTGCCGGGCTGCGAAAGTCTGCGAGCGGATGCGACGGGCCTCGAAGGTCCGCGCCGCGTTCGGACGCGGTGCGCTGGGCCACGTCCGTAAGTCTGGTGCCGGGAGGGGGTCGGACGCGCTGGTGCACGGCCCCGTCTTCTGCTGGGGAAAACCCCACCCCCGCGGGTGCGGTCCGTACGACCGGAGCGCGCCCCCGACGGCGTAAAGCCAGGTTAAGGACTTCCTCGGCCCGGTCTCGTCCTCCAGCGGGAGGAACCCTCCCCGACCCCTGATGCGGAGATCCCCCTAGGGGTCCTCCACCCGTCGGTGGACAACTCCTCGGGGTCGGTTCCACCCCGGGGCCCACGCAGCCTCCACCCTCCCCCGGCGTGAGGCTCAAGTGGGAAGCTGGTCCCGGCAGATAGATGCAGGGGGAAGGAATCCCGTGGGCGACAGGGACACCGAGATACCGGTCGTACGGGAGCACCCTCCCCGAACCGGCCGCGCCGGGACCCGGCGGCGCCGCGCCGTCGTCGCCGCGCTCATGCTCGCGATGGGTCTCGCCGCGCTCGACTCCACCATCGTGTCCACCGCCGTTCCGCAGATCGTCGGCGACCTCGGCGGATTCTCCGTCTTCTCCTGGCTGTTCTCGGGCTACCTGCTGGCCGTCACGGTCACGCTCCCCGTCTACGGCAAGCTCTCCGACACCTTCGGCCGCAAACCGGTCCTCGTGGCGGGCGCGGCCGTCTTCCTCCTCGGTTCACTGCTCTGCGCCACCGCCTGGAACATGGCCGCGCTCATCGCCTTCCGCGTCGTGCAGGGTCTGGGCGGCGGCGCCCTCCAGGGCACCGTGCAGACGCTCGCCGCCGATCTGTACCCGCTCAGGGAACGCCCGAAGATCCAGGCCAAGCTGTCCACGGTGTGGGCGACCTCGGCCATCGCGGGTCCCGCCCTGGGTGGAGTCCTCGCGGCGTACGCCGACTGGCGGTGGATCTTCCTCGTCAACCTGCCGATCGGCGCGCTCGCCCTGTGGCTGATCGTCCGTCATCTGCACGAACCGCAGCGGGCCCGCCCGGCCCGGCGGCCCCGGATCGACTGGGCGGGCGCCCTCGCGGTGTTCGCCTGCGGCGGTGTCCTGCTGACCGCGCTGGTGCAGGGCGGTGTCGCCTGGGACTGGCTGTCGGCTCCCTCGGTCGCCCTGTTCGGCACGGGCCTTTGCCTGGTCGCGGTCGTCGTGGCCGTCGAACGGCGGGCCGCCGAACCGATCATCCCGGGCTGGGTGTGGCGTCGCCGGACGATCGCCGCGGTCAACCTGGCGCTCGGGGCGCTGGGCCTGCTCATGGTCGCGCCGACGGTGTTCCTGCCCACCTACGCGCAGGCGGTCCTCGGCCTCGCCCCGGTCGCCGCCGGATTCGTGCTCTCCGTATGGACGTTGAGCTGGCCGGTGTCCGCGGCGCTCAGCCAGCACGTCTACCGCCGCATCGGCTTCCGCAACACCGCGATGCTCGGCATCGGTACGGCGAGCCTGCTCCTGCTGGCCTTTCCCTTCCTGCCCTATCCGGGCGAGCCGTGGCAGCCCGCCCTGCTGATGCTGCTGCTGGGCGGCGCTCTCGGGCTGTTCCAGCTCCCCCTGATCATCGGCGTCCAGTCCACCGTCGGGTGGGCCGAACGCGGGACGACCACCGCCTCCGTCCTCTTCTGCCGGCAGACCGGACAGACCCTGGGCGCCGCCCTGTTCGGCGCCGTCGCCAACGGGGTGCTGGCCGCGCGGCTCGGCGGCGCCGGGGATCTCGACGCGGTGACCCGCGCACTCGACTCGGGCGCGCCGGCCGGGCAGCTGCGCCACGCGGTCGCCGACGCGGTCCACGCCGTCTATCTGGGCGCCGCCGGTGCCGCCGCCCTCGCCTTCCTGGTCCTGCTGTTCGTCGCACCGCGCCGCTTCCCGGTGCTCAAGGACCCAACGGACTCGACGGAGCCCACGGACTGACCGCGGCACGGGCGCTCGTCCCACCCGCCTGTTCGCCGAGGTGGCCACCCCCGGTCCGAAGACCTCCTGGACTTGGCCGACCCCGGCGTCGGACCGATCGACGGAGTCCGGCAGGTGCGGTCCTTCCCGTACTTCGGGATCCACACCCGCCGGTGTCTCCGGGACGTCGGCCGAGCTCCACCGGGAACCGAGCGACCGCCTTGCGGGCGGGTTCCGATCGGCAGGCTCAGATACGGCAGGTTCAGATACGGCGCACAGTGTGCAGCTTCGTCGCGTACGTGCCCGTGCCGTCGAGCAGCGACGCCCCGCCCAGGTCGGACATGGTGGGCCCGTCGACCGTCTTACGGCTGGAGAGGAAACGCCGCTTGCCGGCCGCGTCCTGGCCCAGGTAGATACCGACATGGTCGACGGTCACGGTGCCGGTGTTCGTGTCGTCGTCACTCGAGTCCGCGTTGAACAGCACCAGATCGCCGGGCTGGAGCAAGGCCGCCACGGGCGGGGCGGTGCCGTCGGTGCGGTCGACGAGAACCCCGGGCGCGTGGTCGGCGATGTCCCGCGACTTGCGCGGAATCCGGGTCCCGGACGTGTCTGCCCCTGCGGCCAGGGGCACCCCCATGTGGTAGCCGTAGACCATCCGCGTGTAACCCGAGCAGTCGAGGTTGCCGACCTGCTTGCTGCTCGGCCCGGTGTAGGTCCCGTCGGGGAAGGTCCAGCCCACGTTCATGTACTCGTGGAAGTCGGCGCCCTCGCAGCGGTAGCCCTGCGGGTCCAGATAGCCGTAACCGGCCTCGCCCAGCACCTGCTTGCCCTGGGCGGCCCCGGCTCCGGCCGTCACCGCCGGAGCGTCCGCGAGGAACATGGCGGCATACGCGAGGACATCGGGCACCGTGGAGCCGGCCCAGCCGCGGATCGTCTGTTCCAGCTGGGGCGTCCAGGTCCCGTCGAACGGCTCGGGCAGTACCCGCACCCAGTCGCCGTGCGTGACGGTGGGCGGGGTCTGCCAGTTCGCGGCGTCCACCTCGTAGCGGCTGACGGACAGGGCGACCGGCAGGTTCGTACAGCCCTTGTTGGCCAGGGCGCGCAGGCCCACGCGGCCCTTGGCGAAGGTGGAGTCGGTGACGTCGACGGCCCACGCGGACGGCTCGGCCGACGCCGACCGCCATGCCTTGGCCTGGATCCGGGTGCCCTCCCGGCGCACCCGGATCGTCCAGTCGGTTCCCGCGGGGACACTCGTGCTGAGGGTGAGTGCGGTGGCCAACTGCGTCACCGTGTCGTCGACCTCCTTCTCGACGCGCAGCTCGACCGCGCCCGACGTCAGGAACGACAACCGGGCCCGGTAGTTGCTGTGCGTGCTCTGGTAGCCGAACGTCAGCCCGAACGAACACGCCTGACCGGTGGGTATCTTGTCGAACCGCGCCGTGCAGCGGGCGTCGACGTCCGTGATCTCGTCGTCGCGCAGGCTGGCGTGCCGGCTGTAGTTCTCGGTGGTGAGACTGACGACGCCACTGCCCGGTACGACGGAGTAGTCGGTGTCCACCGGCCCGAGCGTCGACCAACTGCCGCCGCCGGGAGACGTACCCCAGTAGGCCCGGTCCGCCAGGTCGAGCGAGAGGTCGGGCAGGGTGCGCTGGAAGTCGTCCACGAAGGGCTGCTTGTTCTCCGCGAACCTGCGCTGCGGTCCCGGCACCACGACGGTCCGCGCACCGTGGGTCAGCAACGCGACGCGCCGGCCGCCGGAGGTGACCTCGGTGCGCGCCGGGGTCCCCGCCAGCACGGTCGCGGTGAGCGGGGCGGCGAGTGTCACCGAGGTGAAGTAGGAGGCGTCCAACGGCGGCAGGGTCACCGAGGAACGGGCCGCGGAGAGGCCGGCCGGACCCGCGAACGGATCCACGGGAACGGCCGATCCGGCGGCACGGGCCGGTGTCGCCGCGGCTCCGGCGAGCGGCACGGAGGCGGCGGAGGCCGCGAGGACGGCGAGAAGTCTTCTTCGAGAGGTGTGAGACATGAAGATCATGATCCCGGATGGGCCGGACACTTGAACAGCAGCACTCTGGTCGGGTTCGGATTCCGATGGGAGTGGCACGTCCACGCCGGAGCCTCCACCAGGGCGTTTCGCCCTGACGCTCCCCGCCGGCCTCGCCGCGCCTCCGTGTCACTGCTTCCGCAGACGGCGCCATGCCTCGTGGTGGCCCATCGGCGTCTCCCCGATCGGCCGGTGGGCGATGCCCGGTTCGAACCCGTCCGGCGGACGCGACCGACGTAAGCGCATACCGACCGACCAGTTCGGTGAAACGGTCGCGCATTCCGACTACCTACGAGTAGCGTGCGCTGCTCACCCCCCCAGCTCCCTGCGGTCCCGCACCGGACCCGAGCCACGCAAGGAGAACCGGGATGCCAGACGCGTTCTCGTCCCCCGAGCCCCCAAGGCCACGTCAGCAGCGCCCGCACCAACGCCAGTACCCGACGCCCCAGCCTCCGCGGAACTTCCCGTACCAACAGCCGTACCAGCCGGACCCGCCGTACCAACCGCCGTACCAGCCCTACGACGAGCCACCCGAGCACCTTCAGCAACCCCCGCGGGCCGGATATCCACCGCCCGACCACGGCCCCGCTCCCACCAGGTTGACCTACCCATGGCAACCACAGACACGGTCTCCCGAGCCCCCGCGGCGGCGGATGCCGCGCCATCAGTCGCTCGGGCAGCACAGCGACATCAGACTCCTGCGCGGTGCCTACCGCAGACAGCGGCGCGTCGCGACCCTCACCGCGCTCGGCTACTTCACCCTCTTCCTCCTGCTGTCGGCCTTCGCCCCGTCGCTGATGACGAGCACGGTGTCCGGCGGACTGTCGACCGGCCTGCTGCTCGGGCTGCTCCAGGTCCCCGTCACCTGCCTGGCCATCGGGCTGTACGAGTACTCGGCGCGCCGGCGGGTCGACCCGATCGCGGACCGGATCCGCAAGCAGACCGAACTGGACGCGAAGCGGGAGGCGGCACGATGACGGGGTTCACCAGTTCCGCGCAGGCCATGTCGCTCGTGGCGTTCACGGCCGTCGCCACGATCACCCTGCTGCTGTGCGTGATGACCGGCCCGGACCGCGACGACCTGGACGAGTTCTACACCGGCTACGGATCGCTCTCACCGATGCGCAACGGCCTTGCCATCGCCGGGGACTACATCTCCGCGGCGAGCGTGCTCGGCACCGGCGGCGTCATCGCGCTGGCCGGCTACGACGGTGTCGTCCTCGCCCTGAGCACGGCCCTCTCCTTGATGCTGCTGATGTTCCTGTTGGCCGAACCACTGCGCAACGCGGGCCAGTTCACGATGGGAGACGCACTCGCGCGCCGGACGCCGGGCCGTGCGGTCCGCAACACGGCCTGCGCGGTGACCATCGTGGCGCTGCTGCCGCTGATGCTGGTCCAACTGGCGGGCGCGGGCGACCTGCTGGCGTTCATCCTCGGCTTCTCCGGCGGCTCCCTCAAGACCGGCTGTGTCATCGGACTCGGCGCGCTGATGATCAGCTACGCGGCGATCGGCGGCATGAAGGGCACCGCCCTCATCCAGATCCTGAAGATCGTGATGCTGCTCGGCTCGGGCGCGGTGGTCGCCGTACTCGTCCTGCAGCGCTTCGACTGGAATCCCGGCACGCTGCTGGCCGCCGCCGCCGGGAACAGCGGCGTGGGGGACGCCTTCCTCCGCTCCGGCCTCCAGTTCACGGGCGGCGCCAGCCCCCGCCTGGACATGATCACCTCGGAGCTGACGGTCGTCCTCGGCGGCGCCTGCCTCCCCCACATCACCATGCGCATGTACACGGCGGACAGTGCCCGTCAGGTGCGCAGGTCGCTGTCCTGGGCGGTGCCGTGCGTGGCCCTGTTCGTGCTGATCGTCAGCGTCATCGGCTTCGGCGCCACGGCCATGATCGGCCGCGACGCGATCGCGACGGCCGACCCGCAGGGCAACACGGCCTATCTGCTGGGCTCCAGGGCCGTCTTCGGCGCATCCGTCTCCACCGCCGAGACCCTCCTGTTCACCACCGTGACGACAGCGATCTTCCTGACACTGCTCGCGTCCGTCGCCGGGATGATCCTGGCCTGCGCCAACTCCCTCGCCCACGACGTGTTCGCGCACAGCAGGCTCTTCCGGGGCCGTCGCCACGACGACGAACTCTCCCCGCGCCGCGAGATGCTCCTCGCCCGTATCTCGGCGCTGGCGGTGGGGGCGCCGGCCATCCTGCTCGCCACCCTCGCCCAGCACCGCAGCCTGCAGCCCCTGGTCACCCTGTCGTTCTGCATCGGCGCCTCCGCGATCGCGCCCGCGCTGGTCTACAGCCTCTTCTGGCGTCGGTACACCCGCACCGGCCTCCTCGCCACCCTCATCGGCGGCACCCTCACGGTCCTCGTCCTCATTCCCGGCACGAACCTCGTCTCCGGCTCCCCCACCGCCGCGTTCCCGGACGCCGACTTCAACTGGTTCCCGTTCACCACGACCGGCCTCGTGTCGATCCCGCTGGGCTTCGCCTACGGGTGGATCGGAACGGTGGTCTCGGGCCGCCGCAAGGCGGAGGAGCAGCGGAGGCAGTACGAGGCGGTGGAGGGCTGGATTCTGGCGGGAGCGATACGGAGGGGGCGGTGAAGGGGCGTGAGGGGGTGCGACGGGGTGCCCTCTTGACTGGGCGGGACGGGCGGGCCGGGTGGAAACCCGCCGCGGAGCGGCGAAGAAGCACCGCGGAGTGGGAGGAGTCGGGGCCGCGGAGCGGCGAAGAGACCCCGCGGAGCGGGAAGGTTCGGGGCCGCGGAGCGGGGAGTGACGGGCCCGCGGAGCGGGGCTACTCCGCCGGGGCCCGCCCCGTGAGAGACGTGAGACTGCTCCGTACGTGGTCCATATGGGCCCGAACGTGATCCCACCGCTCCCCGTGCTCGCGCAGCACCCGGTCGGTCTCCCGGGCGATCCGTTCCTCACTGACCCGGGCCTCGGCGAGCAGTTCGGCGGCCCGCGCCGCAGCGTCCTCCTGCCGGTGCCGGTCCGACTCCTTCGCCTCGGCGAGGGCCCGGGCGGCCCGGGCGAGCGACTCCTCGGCACGCGCCGCGCCTTCGAGATGGTGCGCCTCGAACGCGGCCTCGCGCTCGGCGTCCGCCCGCTCCGCCTCCGCCCACCGCGCGGCGTGCTCCGCTTCCTGCTCGGTCACCAGGACCTCCGTCCGCCGGCGCACCTCCCGCAGCGCGATCAGCCCCTCACCCCGGTTCTCCTTGACGTCCCGCCGCGCGGAGATCCGTACCTCGTCGGCCTCGGCACGCGCGTCGAGGAGCCGCTGCAGGGCCCACTCCTCCGCCGCGTCGCGCACCTCGTCGGCGTACGCCTGGGCGGCCTCCCGCACCTCGCGCCCCGCGGCCTCGGCCTCCTCGGCCACCGACCGGGCTTCGCGCCGCGCCTCCTCCCGCAGGGCCTCGGCCTCCTCCTCGCCGAGCTGGAAGATCCGCCGCGCCCGCTCGCCGAGTTCCTCGTACGTCTGCGGGGCGAGCCGCGTCACGGCCTCCCGCAGCCGCTCCGCCTCGGCCTCCATGTCCTTCGCCAGCACGGTGAGCCGCGCGGCCCGCTCCCACGCGGCGTCGCGGCCCCGGGAGAGCGCCGCGGCGTACGCGTCGACCTGTTCGGGACGGTAGCCACGTCCCCGTACGGCCACGAAGCCGTGCGGCGACACCGATGTGCTGCTCATCCTTGGACCCCTCTCCGCCCGACACACACAAAAAGACGATTTCGCGCACATCTTGATGGATCACACGGAAGTGTTCATAACGCGACACTCCGCCCGCCCATTCGGCCCGAGACGGATCATCCGCGTGTCATTTGAGGTCAGCGGCCCGAGGCGCGACGCCGGCACGACGCCCGGAGAGGTGCGCCAGAGGAGCAAGAGAGAAGCGGTTCGGCCCTTCGTACGGTCCCGGGCCCCTACGCATTCCGCCCGTGTACGGGACCGACGCGCCACCCGTACGAACGAACGAGGCGCCCGACCCGTCACACGGGTCGAGCGCCTCATCCGTACTGCCGTTGTCCTGGTTGTCCCGCCGCTCTCCTACCGGCCCGCGGCTACAACAGTCCGTCCCACATCTCCTCCAGCAGGACCGACCACCAGCTCTCCGGGGAGGCGAGTGCCGCCGGGTCGAGCGAGGCGAGCTGCGCCTGGAAGTCGACGGTCCAGCGGCCCGCCTGTTCCTGGTTGAGGCCGAACCGCAGCCGCCACATCCGGCCGAGCAGCGCGAGACAACGCGCGAACTCGGGCAGTCCGGTGTTCACGAACTGCGGCGGCACCGGGGCGCCCCCGGGACCGGCCTCCACCGGCACGGCGACGATGTTCGCCGTGCCGTACTGGACGCAGATCGCCTTGCCGAAGTCGCTGCCCATGACGAGGTACGAGCCCGCGTCCGCGGACGCCGCCACCCCGCGCTCCTGCGCCAGTTCGGCGAGCGTGGGCACCGGACGGCCGGGCTGGGCCTGCGCCCAGAAGAACGGCCCCATGTCGACCGGCAGTCCGGCCACGACCAGGGTGTGCGCCACGATGTCGGGCACGCCCTGCCGCGACACGGCCGCCTGGTCGAACCGGAACATCCCCGGCCCGAACGCCGCCGCCAGCTCCTGCCCGATCGCCTCCGGCGGGATCGGCGGCGCGGGCTGCACCGGCGGAATCGGCGCCCGTACCGGCGCAGGGCGCGCCGGTCCGTCCGCGACCTGGTGCAACTCGCCCTGGTGAGCGAGGAGTTGATGCATCCCCTGCTGGCGGCTCGCGTGATCCGTGCCGTACGGCGCGATGCTCGTGATCCGCGCCTGCGGGAAGGTCTCCCTGATCATCCGCGCGCAGTACGCGCCCGGCAGCTCACAGGACTCCAACTCCGTGTGCAGCTCCAGAACTTGCTGCGGCGGCACGTTCATCGCGCGCAGCTCGTGCAGGATCTGCCACTCCGGATGGGGTGTACCCGGCGCGGACCGCCGGATCAGCTGCTGCTCCGACCCGTCGTGGGCCCGATACCGCAGCACGGCCTGATAGCCGGGCCCGACGGTCGGCTGCCCCGCCTGCGGATAGCCGTACGCGGGCGGCTGCTGCCCCGGCATCGGCTGTCCGGGCACGGGCTGCTGTCCGGGCAGCGGCTGAGGGGCGCCCGGCGGCATACCGAGGGCCTGCGGCGGCGCACCCGGTCCCCCGGCAGGAGGCCCCGAGAACATGGTCGCGGCATGGTGCATCCCACCGGGAGGCGTGCCCCCGGGAGGCTGGGGCGCACCGGGCGTACCAGGGGTGCCGGGCGGCTGCGGCGCACCCGGTCCGCCCGCCGGGGGCCCGGCCAGCATCGTCGCGGCATGGTGCGCTTCACCCGGAGGCGTGACGCCCGGCGGGTTCGGCACACCGGGACCGGCCTGCTGCCAGGGCGCGCCCGGGGCTCCGGGCGCACCAGGGGCACCCGGCGGCTGCGGCGCACCGGGCCCGCCCACTCCGGGCCCCGCCAGCATCGTGGCGGCATGGTGGACTCCACCGCCCGGAGGCGTGGCGCCGGGCGGCTGGGGCGCACCGGGCGCCCCCGGAGCCCCCTCGGGCCCGTCCGGCCCGAGCTGCGAGACAAGCTGTGTCGGCACGTACCCGCCCGCGGGCGCACCCGGAGCGCCCGGCCCGGACGGCGGAGGCGGCGTGCCGGCCGGCCGCGCACCCGGCACCCCGGGGGCGCTCGGCGGAGGCGGAGCGCTCGCCCCGCCACCACGCGCCCCACGGGGCGGCGCCTGCGCCTTGCTGGTCGCGGCGTCGGCGATGTCGCCGGCGTTCGCAGGCAGCGGTCGCGGCGGCGCGGCGGGCGGCGGCGTACCGAGAGTGCCCGGAGCGGGCGGGGTGCCGGGCGGCGATATGCCCGGCCCCTGGGGGAAGCCGTACGCGGGCGCGCCCGGCGGAGGCGTCCCCTGCGGGCCACCGGGAACGGGCGCACCGGGCGGCGGTGTGCCCGGACCCGCGCCCGGACCCTGCGGATAGCCGTAGGCGGAGGCGCCGGGCGGCGGACCCTGCGCGCCGGGCCCCTGCGGATACCCGTACGAAGACGCCCCGGGCGGCGGACCGCCGGGCACTCCGTGACCCGGTGAAGAACCGGACGGCGCGGGGGAGTTCGGGTCCCCGGCCACGGGTGACAGTGTCGTACGCGGGAGTTGGCTGCCCCCGGACATCATGGCGGTCTGGGCGTCCGCCGCGGCGGGCGGCGGGGTGCGGGAGTCGTCGGCATCGGTCAGCGGCGGCGCGAACACGGTCGCCGGCAGCGGTACGGAACGGTCGTCCCCGGGATCGGCGTTCGTGTCCGTCCCCGTCCACGGGGTCGCGTCGGCGGGAATGTCCGGCCGCGCGTCCTGCGGAGCCGGGACCTCGTCGTCGTCGGTCGCGGCGGCCGGCCACGGCGTGCTCCCACCGGGAGCCGGAGCCGACGGCACACCTGGCGTGGTGGGAGGAGCCGAGTGGGGCGAGGACGGCGAACCCGGCACCCCGGAGCGAGCGGCATGCTCCCCCGGCGCGGACGGCAGTCCGTGCGCCCCGGAGTCCCCCGGCGCGCCCGACAGCGAACTCCCGGCCCCGGAAGCCCCGTTCATGGACCCGTCCCCCGCGGAGGCGGCGGCCGCACGCGACCCCGCCCCGTCGGAGCCGGACGATCCCGGCCCGTTGCGCCGGTCCGGAATGCCCATCCTGTCCGCGGCCTCCTGCAGCCACTCCGGGGGGCTCAGCAGGAACGACGTCTGATTCAGGTCGACCCGGGCCGCGGGCGCCGGCGCCGGTTCGGGGGACGCGTCCGGCGTCCCGTACTCCTCCTCGTAGCGGCGGATTACCTCACCCACCGGCAGTGCGGGCCACAGCGTGGCCTCCCCGCTGTCCCGCGCGATGACGAGCCGCTGCCCACCCCCGTCGGAACGCGGACCCTCGGCGCGGTCCTCCGCCCATACGACAAACCCGAGTTCGAACTCGCGCACCCGCACCTCTCGGTGCTGGTACCCGGGTACATCCCCGTTGATCCACTCTTCCGCGCGCTCCTGCGCCTGCGCAAAGGTCACCATCGCAACCTCACTCCCCCACCGAAGACGCCGAAGACACCGAAGAGACGGGCACGGCGTACGCGAAACCGCCGTCCACCATCAGATTCGCCACCGTCTCCAGCTCCGGCGGATCGCCGGCCAGCCGGGACAGGAACTGGTCGAAGTCGTCACCGCACGGCAGCAGCAGCCGCTGCACCCGCTCGGCCGGCGGCCAGGCGTCCTGGTCACGGGCGTCGTCGAACGCGCAGAACCAGACCGAACCGATCCGGTCGCCCTTCACCTTCACGGCCAGCAGACCGCCCTGCACGAACCCAATGCCCAGGTAATCCTTGGTCAGATGGTCGCGCAGACACTTGTTGACGTACACCAGGTCGTTGACGGCGGCCTCGTCGCGCACGGTGAAGAACGGCTGGTCCAGCAGCAGTCCGAGCTCGGCGTCGAGCGCTGCGCCGACCGGCGCGCATCCGCCCGCCGCCTTCAGGAACGACCGGTAGGCGCCGGGCAGTCGGTAGCCGAGGTCCTCCTCGACCCCCAGCACCTGCTGCTCGGTCACCGCGACCGACGACTTCGGCAGCCCGAAGTGCGCGGGCCGCGTCTCCTGCAACGGCCGTGTCCCGCGCTTGGAATGGTCGACGGCCGTGGTGGCGACACCACCGTGGTGCCGCAGCAGCGCCTTCACCTCGACCGGCACCAACTCCAGCCGCCGGGTGCCCGCCACGTGATGCCACGTCCAGCCGTGCGGCGTCGCCACCGACGGAATCGTGTCCCACAGTTCGTGGCCCGACGCGGCGAGAGCGGCGTTCGCGGAGACGTAGTCCGTCAGCCTCAACTCGTCGACGCCGAAACCCTCCGGGGGCTCGGCGATCTCCGCCGCGGCACGCGCGTAGAGCGAGAAGTCGGGATACCCGCGCTCGTCGATCCGCACACCTCTGGGGTGGCGCGCTGCCCGGACCGGATCCGGGAAGTGCACGACTTGCCCGGCGTAGGCCGCGTTCGGCGGCGCGGCTTGTTGCCCGAGCCGACCTGTCGTCATGGCGGTTGCCCCCTGCGGCGTCTTCAGTAGCTGGATGGAGCGCGGATGTCGACAGCCTATTCGGTTGTACGACACCGGTCACCGGGCCTCCGGTTCCGTGACCAGCCGTCACCCCGCCGTGACCGTAAGCCGAAGACCTGGCGTGTCGCGGCGCCCCAGCTACCGCTCCCGCCACCGCATTTGGCAGTCTGTCTCCGCACCGGGGGATGCATGGGAGGGAAAAACGATCATGAACGCGACGCATACGGGCACGTCCGGGGACCCCCGGGTGGGCTGGAGCAGCGCCGAGGCGCTGCACGCCCCCACCCTGCTGTACCGCCGCGACGGCATACTCCCCACTGTCGCCGCCGCCCTCTCCGTCCGCGGCGCCACCCTCACCGGCACGGCCGCACGCGGCGACCAGCCACCGGCTCTTCACCCGCTGGTCCAGGACTTCCTCGACACCCTCACGAACGGACAACGCGACCGCTTCACCGGCCGCTGTGCCGAGGCCATCCTGATCTCCCGGCACATCGCGACCGTCGACGCCGAACGCAGCAGGCGCGCCACCCGCAAGCCGATGACCAACGGCGAGGCCCGCAAGGCCCTCAAGGGGGCCAAGCTCACCGCACGCCGCATCCGCGAGGACGGCGACCCGCTGCACGGCAGTTTCGCCGCGCCCTGCCGCTCCTGCACGGCGCTCAGCGACCACTTCGGCGTACGTGTCGTCGACCCGGCAGCACCGGACGCCTGAACTCCCCCTTTCCCGCATACGTACTTGTGACGGCGCCCCACGACGCCGATGTCCCGACCCTCGACGAACGAAGGGCAGATGCACTCCGACCGCTCCTCCTCCAGCCTCTTCTCCCCTCCCGGACAGGGGGGACCCACGTCACGTTTCCCCGAACCCGTGGACGCCGCACTGCGCTCGGCGGGATGGCAGCCGGGACGCTGGGACATAAAGCAGGCCGAGTACTGGGCCGACGAGCTGCGCGGACACGCGTCGCCGGCCGGGCACCGGCACGCCGTGTTTCCCGCGGCGGTCGAGGCATGGGCGGAGTTCGGAGGTCTGCGCGTCGGCGCCAAGGGGCCCGGGCGCCAACTCGCCCCCGCCCTGCTCCATCTCGACCCCCTGCACGGGCTGCACATGGCCCGGACCCTCGGCGACCTCGGCCGCGCGCTCGACACCGAGGTCTGCCCCCTCGGCGAGGAGTCCGACTCCCACGCCCTGCTCGCCATCGACGCCGAGGGCCGGGTCTACACCCTCGACCACACCGGCGACTGGTACATCGGCCCCCACATCGACGCCGCCCTCACCACCCTCCTCACCGGCACAGCCCCACCCCGCCTCACGGCAACCTGACCCCGGCCGGTTCTTTTCGCCCCCTCCGCCCCTACCCGTCCCACCCTGGGGCTCCGCGCCCCAGCCCCCCGCTCCTCAAACGCCGGAGAGGCTGGACTTTCCCCGGCCGGGGCCGGAAGGGCCACCACGACGCACCCGCAGCCGGGTTCCCGCGGGAGGGAACGTGCCGGTACATCAAATGCCCGCAGGCCGGACGGATCGGCACCCGCGCTCGCTTCGAAGCTCCGGTGGGATCCGTTCGGATGCGGGCGGATGTACCGGCGCGGCCCCGACCCACCCACCGGACCCCACCAGCAAACAACCCGGAGGGCTACGCCGGGATCACCGCCGACACCCGATACCCACCCGCGTCCGTGGGCCCCGACACGAACACGCCCCCCAGGGCGGCCACCCGTTCCTTCATCCCCAGCAAACCGTTCCCCCCGCTGGGCAGCCGCACGGACGAGCCCACCCCCACCTCCGGCGGACACTCGTTCTCCACCTGCATCGCGATCTCGGACACCCGATGCGCCAGCCGGACGTACGTCTTCGCCCCCGCCGCGTGCTTGTGGACGTTCGTCAGCGCCTCCTGCACCACCCGGTAGGCGGTCTGCTCGATCTCCCGGGCGTACCCACGCATGTCGCCCTCGACCGACAGGGCCACGACCATCCCCGCCGCCGCCGACTGCCCGATCAATTCGTCGATCTCGGCCAGACTCGGCCCCTCGCCGGCCCCGGAATCGTCGGCCGCCCGCGATGCGGCGGCGGCCGCGGCCGCCCCCACCGCCGCCAGCGGGACCGACGGCACCCGCGCGCCCAGCCCGTCCCCCGTACGCAGCACGCCCAGCATCTCCCGCAGCTCCGTGAGTGCCTGACGCCCCATGTCCCCCACCAGCGCGGCGTTCTTCACGGCCTTCTCGGGGTCCTTCCGGGCGATCGCCTGGAGGGCCGCCGCGTGCACGACCATCAGGGAGACCCGATGCGCGACCACGTCGTGCATCTCACGCGCGATCCGGGTGCGCTCCTCGTTGCGCGCCCACTCGGCACGCTCCTCCGCACGCTCCGCGAGGAGCTGCAGCTCCCGCTCCAGCGAGTCCGCCCGCTCCCGCAGGCTCTCCATGAGCCGCCGCCTGGCCCCCATGTACAGCCCGAGCAGCACGGGCGGCGCGGTCATCCCGATCGCCGTCGTGAGGGAGGCGAACGGGACGAACCAGTCCCCCATCGCCACGTCCCCGCGCACCACCCCCTGGTGCGTCCGGACGAACGTGACGATCAGCATGCCGGCGAAGGACATCCCCGCCAGCGCGGCGATGATCCGCCGCGGCAGTTCGGACGCGGCGAGCGTGTACAGCCCGACGAGCCCCATCAGGAAGCCCATCTGGGCGGGCGTGATCGCGATGGACACCAGGACCACCGCGATCGGCCACTTCCGCCGCACCAGGAGCACGGACCCCGCGATCGTCCCGAAAGCGACGCCCACCGGAGCGGGCAGTCCCGCGTCGTGCGCGAAGCGCACCCCCTCGCCGCCGCACTCGACCGCGGACGCCAGAGCGAGCCCGCCGTCCAACACCGCACTACGCCATCCGACCCACCACCACGGCCCGGTCCCGGCCGCGGTGTGCTCTTCCCCCGTCGTGGTCATGGCTCCAGCCTACGGTCGCCCCCCGGCCCATTTCCGGTGAGTTTCTCCGACTGGCCTACACCACACCCCGCCGGGAATCACGCGCCCGCGGAAAGCCGCCCCGCCCCAGGGCGAGCCCGAGAGCGCAAGCGCAGGAACGCAAACGCCGGGACGCCGCGAACGCCACGGACACCCGCCGGGACCACCCCGTCATCTGCCGCACGGGGAGCGCCGAGTTGTACCGTCGCACGGAGGGCGCCCGGTACGGCATAGTGTTGGGTGCCGACTCGACGAGCCGACCAAATGTCCGGTTCGATCGGGTTTGATCCCCCGTGGTGTAATTGGCAGCACTGTGGCTTTTGGTGCCATCTGTCCGGGTTCGAGTCCTGGCGGGGGAGCCTCGGTCGATTCGGGTCCTGACGGTGCCGTCAGGGCCCTCTCCCATATGTCTCCTGATTCGCCCCGGTATCCTGCGGATGTCCACCCCCCAGCCATCCGAAGCCGAAGGGCAAACCCGTGAGCGCCAATCGCCCGGCAGCCGTCGTCGTTCTCGCAGCGGGCGAGGGCACCCGTATGAAATCGGCCACACCCAAGGTCCTGCACGACATCTGCGGACGCTCCCTCGTCGGTCATGTGCTCGCCGCGGCACGCGAGTTGGATCCCGAGAACCTGGTGGTCGTCGTGGGGCACGCCCGCGAGAAGGTCGTCGCACACCTCACGGAGATCGACCCGGGCGTCCGGACCGCGGTGCAGGCCGAGCAGAGCGGCACCGGGCACGCCGTACGGATGGGCCTCGAGGAGCTCGGGGACGGCGTGGACGGCACCGTCGTCGTGGTCTGCGGCGACACCCCCCTGCTCAGCGGCGAGACCCTGCTCGCGCTCGCCTCGACCCACAGCACCGACGGCAACGCCGTCACCGTGCTGACCGCCGAGGTCCCCGACGCCACCGGCTACGGCCGCATCGTGCGGGACGGCGCCAGCGGCGCGGTCACCGCGATCGTCGAGCACAAGGACGCGAGCGACTCGCAGCGCGCGATCCGTGAGATCAACTCGGGTGTCTTCGCGTTCGACGGGCAGCTGCTCGCCGACGCGCTCGGCAAGGTGCGCACGGACAACAGCCAGGGCGAGGAGTACCTGACGGACGTCCTCGGGATCCTGCGCGAGGCCGGGCACCGCGTCGGTGCGGCCGTCGCCGCCGACCACCGCGAGATCGCCGGCATCAACAACCGCGTGCAGCTCGCCGAGGCGCGCCGCATCCTGAACGACCGGCTGCTCACCCGGGCCATGCTGGCCGGCGTCAGCGTCATCGACCCCGCGACGACCTTCGTCGATGTGACGGTGACCTTCGAGCAGGACGCGATCGTGCACCCCGGGACGCAGCTCCAGGGCGCCACGCATATCGCCGAGGGCGCCGAGGTCGGACCCAACTGCCGCCTGAAGGACACCCGGGTGGGCGCCGGCGCGCGGATCGACAACACCGTGGCCGACACCGCCGAGGTGGGTCCGCAGGCGACCGTGGGACCGTTCGCGTACCTCCGTCCGGGGACGCGGCTCGGGCTCAAGGCCAAGGTCGGAACGTACGTCGAGACGAAGAACGCGACGATCGGCGAGGGCACGAAGGTCCCGCACCTGTCGTACGTGGGCGACGCGACGATCGGCGAGTACTCGAACATCGGTGCCGCCAGTGTCTTCGTGAACTACGACGGACAGGACAAGCACCACACGACGATCGGCTCGCACTGCCGTACCGGTTCGGACAACATGTTTGTGGCTCCTGTCACGGTCGGGGACGGCGCGTACACCGCGGCGGGCTCGGTCATCACCAAGGACGTGCCGCCCGGTTCGCTGGCCGTGGCCCGTGGCCAGCAGCGGAATATCGAGGGCTGGGTGGCCCGCAAGCGTCCGGGAAGCGCGGCGGCGAAGGCCGCGGAGACCGCTTCCCGGGAGCCGGAAGGCGAAGGCTGACCGGAAAGCGGCACGTCCGGGACGGCGTACCGTGATAAGTGCATACCCGCACCCCAGCTGAGAAGGCCTCTCGCAACCCAGCTGAGAGACCTCTCCGCCCACTGAGAAGACCTCTGAGGAGACAGTGCTGTGACCGGGATCAAGACGACCGGCGAGAAGAAGATGATGTTCTTCTCCGGCCGCGCCCACCCCGAGCTTGCCGAGGAGGTCGCCCACAAGCTGGGTGTCGGGGTTGTCCCGACCAAGGCCTTCGACTTCGCGAACGGCGAGATCTACATCCGCTACCAGGAGTCCGCCCGCGGCGCCGACTGCTTCCTGATGCAGAGCCACACGGCTCCCATCAACAAGTGGATCATGGAGCAGCTGATCATGATCGACGCTCTGAAGCGGGCCTCCGCCCGGAGCATCACGGTGATCGTGCCCTTCTACGGTTACGCCCGTCAGGACAAGAAGCACCGTGGACGTGAGCCGATCTCGGCGCGTCTGATCGCGGACCTGATGAGCACGGCCGGTGCGGACCGCATCCTCACGGTCGATCTGCACACGGACCAGATCCAGGGCTTCTTCGACGGTCCGGTGGACCACCTGTTCGCGCTGCCGATCCTCGCGGACTACGTGGGCGCCAAGGTCGACAAGTCCAAGCTCACCGTCGTCTCCCCGGACGCCGGCCGAGTGCGGGTCGCCGACCGCTGGTGCGACCGTCTCGACGCTCCGCTGGCCATCGTGCACAAGCGCCGCGACAAGGACGTCGCCAACCAGGTCACGGTCCACGAGGTGGTCGGTGACGTGAAGGGCCGCGTCTGCGTGCTCGTCGACGACATGATCGACACGGGCGGCACCATCTGCGCCGCGGCGGACGCGCTGTTCGCGCACGGCGCGGAGGACGTCATCGTGACGGCCACGCACGGCGTGCTCTCCGGCCCGGCGGCCGACCGTCTGAAGAACTCCAAGGTCAGCGAGTTCATCTTCACGGACACCCTGCCGACTCCGGGCGAGCTGGAGCTCGACAAGATCACGGTGCTGTCGATCGCGCCGACGATCGCGAACGCGGTGCGTGAGGTCTTCGAGGACGGCTCGGTGACGAGCCTGTTCGAGGAGCAGTAGGCCCTCGCCCCACCGGTCGCCTAGATCGATTTCATGTACGGCCTCCCCGCCCCGTAAGCTGTCACAGTTGCTCGGCGAGGGAGGCCGTACCGCTTGCAGAAGCGGGTACGGCGGTCCGTTATCGACGCGCTCTTCGTAGCAGGCCGATGTTTTGGCCGGGTGACCTCTTTCCCCAGGATCTACGAGGAGTGGACATGTCCGAGATCAAGCTCGCCGCCGAGACCCGTAACGAGTTCGGCAAGGGCGCCGCGCGCCGCATCCGCCGTGAGGCCAAGGTCCCCGCGGTCGTCTACGGCCACGGCACCGACCCGGTCCACATCACGCTGCCGGGCCACGAGCTGCAGCTCGCCCTGCGTACCCCGAACGTCCTGCTCACCCTGGACATCGAGGGCAAGACCGAGCTCGCGATCCCGAAGGCCGTCCAGCGTGACGCCATCAAGGGTTTCCTCGAGCACGTCGACCTGCTCCTCGTGAAGCGCGGCGAGAAGGTCACCGTCGAGGTCTTCGTGCAGACCGAGGGCGAGCTGGCCCCGGGCAGCTTCCTCGTCGAGAACGTGCTGAACACCCTGACGGTCGAGGCCGAGGCCACCCACATCCCGGAGTCGGTCACCGTCTCCATCGCGGGCCTGGAGGCCGGCGCCTCCATCCACGCCAAGGACATCAAGCTCCCCAAGGGCACCACGCTGGCGATCGACGAGGACGCGGTCGTCATCCAGGTCCTGTCGGCGCAGG
Source organism: Streptomyces sp. NPDC026500 (assembly GCF_055567635.1). Taxonomy (NCBI): domain Bacteria; kingdom Bacillati; phylum Actinomycetota; class Actinomycetes; order Kitasatosporales; family Streptomycetaceae; genus Streptomyces; species Streptomyces sp. NPDC026500. The sequence continues at coordinate 156,040 of NZ_JBVHQB010000018.1, forward strand.
CCGAGGAGCCGGCCGCCGAGGGCGAGTCCGCGGGCGACGCGGCCGCCGAGGCCTGATCCCCCCGGGAATCTTCATCTGTGTCAGCCGCCGCTCCTGTCGGGAGCGGCGGCTGCCGCGTATCAAGGACACATGGGAGACACGGACGTGACGACCGACGCCAACGCGCCCTGGCTGATCGTGGGCCTCGGCAACCCCGGCCCCGAGTACGCCATGAACCGGCACAACGTGGGCTTCATGGTGGCCGATCTGCTGGCCGGGCGGATCGGCGGCAAGTTCAAGCGGGCGGGCAAGGCGCAGGCGCAGGTGATCGAGGGGCGGATCGGGCCGCCCGGTCCGGCGAACCGCCGGGTGATCCTGGCCAAGCCGATGTCGTACATGAACCTGTCGGGTGGCCCCGTGACCGCGCTGCGGGACTTCTACAAGGTGCCGACGGCGAACATCGTGGCGGTCCATGACGAGTTGGACATCGACTACGGCGTGCTGCGGCTGAAGCTGGGCGGCGGCGACAACGGCCACAACGGGCTGAAGTCCATGACGAAGGCGATGGGCGCCGACTATCACCGGGTGCGGTTCGGCATCGGGCGCCCTCCGGGCCGTATGCAGGTCGCGGACTTCGTGCTGAAGGACTTCGCGTCGGCCGAGCGCAAGGAGCTGGACTACTTCGTGGACCGGGCGGCGGACGCCGTGGAGTGTCTGGTGATCGAGGGCCTGGAGCGGGCCCAGGGCACGTACAACACCTGAGGGACGGCCGGGAGAGACCCCGGGGGTCGGGCGGGAAGACCTCGCGGGCGGCTGGAAGACCGGGGCAACGGCCGGACGACCGCGCGGGGAGACCCGACGACCGACCTGTCCGGCCGAGGGGGCGGCCGGGCGGTACGGCCGAGGGGGCGGCCGGGCGGTCGATGTACTCGTACAACTGCCGACTTGTCCCCCACCGGAGTTGACCGGGCGCGCGGCCATGGCCAATGATCCCCGCCATGCGTGCCGTCACCTCCAGTCAGAGCGCGTTCGCGGCGCTGCGGATCGGGCAGCTCGCGGCGATGGGCCTGGTCACCGGGCTCATCCTGATCGCGGGCGTCTGGGCCTCCTGGGGCACAGCACAGCACGTGATGCTGAGCAAGGGCCGGGAGCAGGGCACGATCGCCGTGCGGGCGTGCTCGGGCGAGGTGTGCACGGGCCCGTACACGCCGGTGTCGCCGGGTTCACGGGCGCGGTCCCGCGTCGTCATCGACCAGTCGGTGGCGGTGAAGAAGGGCCGGACGTACACGGTCACGGTGAAGCCCGGCAGCGACGAGGTCGTCCGCAGCGGTCCGGCCGGTCTGCTCTACGCATGGGTCCCCCTGGCGGGCGCCCTGCTGCTCGCCTCGATAGTGGTCGCGGGCGGTCTGCGGCTGACCCGCGTGGCCTGGCTGATGGCGGGCACGGGGCTCGCGCTGCTGACGGCCGCGTTCCTGGCCCTCTAGCACCCCCACAGACGTGGGAAGGCGCCCTCCGCGCTCGTACGGGGTACGAGCGCGGAGGGCGCCTTCTCTCGTGTTCGGCCGGTGCCGCCCGCTCGGCCGGTGCCGCCCGGTCAGCGGGGATTGCCCGCTGACCGGTCTCTCGCCTGCTCAGCCGGTGTTGCGCAGTCCCGCCGCCACACCGTTGACGGTCAGGAGCAGGGCCCGCGAGAGCAGCGGGTCCGGGTGCTGTCCCGCCGCCGCCTCGTCGCGCTGGCGCTTGAGGAGGGCGACCTGGAGGTAGGAGATCGGGTCCAGGTAGGCGTCGCGGATGGCGAAGGTCTGCTGGAGCACCGGGTGGGTGTCGAGCAGCTTCTCCCCGCCGGTGATGCGCAGTACCTCGCGGACGGTCAGCTCGTGCTCTGCCTCGATGGTGGCGAAGACGTGCTTGAGGTGGTCCGGGACGAGGGTGTCGACGTAGTGGCGGGCGATGCGCAGGTCGGTCTTCGCGAGGGTCATCTCGACGTTCGAGAGGAAGTTCCGGAAGAAGTGCCACTGCTCGTGCATCTCGTCGAGCACGGTGTCCAGGCCCGCTTCGCGCAGTGCCTTGAGGCCGGAGCCGACGCCGAACCAGCCGGGCACGATCTGCCGGGACTGGGTCCAGCCGAAGACCCACGGGATGGCGCGCAGTCCGTCGAGCGAGACGCCCGAGCCGGGGCGGCGGGAGGGCCGCGAGCCCAGGTGCAGGTCGGCGAGCTGGTCGACCGGCGTGGAGGCGAGGAAGTACGTCGGCAGATCCGGGTCCTCGACGAGCCGCCGGTAGGCGGAGTGGGCGGCGTCGGAGACGACGTCCATCGCCGCGTCCCAGCGGGCCAGCGCCTCGTCGGACTGACGGGGCGCGGTGTGCAGGGCGGAGGCCTGGAGGGTGGCGGCGACCGTCAGTTCGAGGTTCTCGCGGGCCAGCGAGGGGACCAGGTACTTGTCGGAGATGACCTCGCCCTGCTCGGTCACCTTGATCTCGCCCTCCAGGGTGCCCCAGGGCTGCGCGAGGATCGCGTCGTGCGAGGGGCCGCCGCCGCGGCCGACGGTGCCACCGCGGCCGTGGAAGAGCCGCAGACGTACGCCGTAGCGGTGGGCGACGTCGCGCAGCCGGCGCTGGGCGCGGTGGATCTCCCACTGCGAGGTGGTGATGCCGCCGAACTTGGAGGAGTCGGAGTAGCCGAGCATGACCTCCTGGACGTCCCCGCGCAGCGCCACCAGTCGGCGGTACGAGGGGTCGGAGAGCATGTCCTCCAGGATCGTGTCCGCGGCCTTGAGCTCGTCGGTGGTCTCCAGGAGCGGCACGATGCCGATCTTCGCCCAGCCGGCGTGCAGGTCGAGCAGTCCGGCCTCGCGGGCGAGGACCGCGGCGGCGAAGACGTCGTCGGCGCCCTGGCACATCGAGATGATGTACGACTCGATGACCTCGGGCCCGAAGATCTTCAGGGCCCTCTTGACGGTCTCGAAGACGCCGAGCGTCTTGTGGCCGGCGGCGTCCAGCGGCGCGGGGGTCGGGGCGAGCGGGCGCCGGGACCGCAGCTCCTTGGCGAGGAGCTTCGCCCGGTAGTCGCGCGGCATGTCCACGTAGCGCCAGGACTCCTCGCCGAGGCGGTCGAAGAGCTGGCCGAGGGCGTGGTGGTGGGCGTCCGCGTGCTCGCGTACGTCCATGGTGGCGAGCTGGAGGCCGAAGGCGGCCAGCGTGCGGATGGTGCGGTTCATGCGGCCGTCGGCGATCAGGCCGCCGCGGTGCTCCCGCAGCGAGGTCTGGATGAGCGTGAGGTCGCGCAGCAGTTCCGCGGTGCCCAGGTAGTCCCGGCCGTCCTCGTGGGGCGTGCCCTTGGCCAGCCGGAGCTTGGTGTTCTCCAGCTTCTGGCGGACGCAGGTGGCCTTGAGGCGGTAGGGCTCCTCGGCGTTGAGGCGCTTGTAGCGGGGGCTGATCTCCGGCAGGCGCTCCAGGTCGGTCTGGAGGGAGTCCAGCAGGTCGTCCGTCGCGCCCGTGTAGCGGATGGAGTTCGACAGGAAGCCCCGGAGCTCGTCGATGAGTTCCAGGGCGTCGTTGATGCCGTGCTCGTGCTGGAGGATCAGGACGTCCCAGGTGACGTCGGGGGTGACGTTCGGGTTGCCGTCGCGGTCGCCACCGATCCAGGTGCCGAAGGTGAGGGGCCGGGTCTCGTCCGGGAGGACGACGCCGACGCGCTCCAGCTCGGCTGTGAGGTCCTCCAGGACGTCGCCGACGGCGCCGGCGTGCAGTTCGTCCAGGTAGTAGATGGCGTTGCGTGCCTCGTCGGCGGGCTCGGGGCGGACGACCCGGAGCTCGTCCGTCTGCCACACCAGGTCGATGTTCTCGGCGAGGCGGGTGTCGTAGCGGCGGCGGTCGGCCTCGATGACCGGGGTCTCCAGCAGCGCGGCGATGCGCCGCAGCTTGTTGAGGACCGAGCGCCGGGCCGCCTCCGTGGGGTGGGCGGTGAACACCGGGCGCACGTTGAGGTTCTTGACCGTCTGGCGCAGGTGCTCGGGGTCGGCGTCCTTGAGCCGGTCGGCCGTACGGGCGAGGAGGCCTCCCTCGGCGGCGCGCTTGGCGCGCAGCTCCCGGCCGCGGTGCACCTGCTCGGTGACGTTGGCGAGGTGGAAGTAGGTCGAGAAGGCGCGGACCAGCTTGGCGGCGGTCTCCAGTTCGGTGCCGCGCAGCAGCTCGGCGGCGGCCTCGCCGTCCTCGCGGGTCAGGCGGCGGACCTTCTCGACCAGTTCCAGGAGCTCGGGGCCCTCCTGACGTACGAGGGTCTCACCGAGCAGATCGCCCAGGCGGCGGATGTCGGCGCGCAGTTCGCTGCTGGTCGTCGTGGTCTGGTCGTCGGCACTGCTCACAGGTGCGGCTCCTTGCAGTGTTGAAGCTCGTCTGAAGAGTGGGGAATCTCGTCTGAAGCTCGTCTGGGAGGGAACCCGGGTGGCGACCGCGCGCGGCGGGTGCCGCTTAGGGAGGTGGCATCCGGGAAGAAATCAGAACGGACCGCGCTGTCCGACCGACTCCAAGGATAGGTGTCCTCTCGGACGCGCAGGCTCACGGGCTCTTGCCGCCGGGCTACGCGCTGACATACTTACGACGCCGTAGGTTACGGACCCGTAGGTATTCCCGTTGGACGACGGGAGGACCCTGGGTTCGCACCCGGACACCCTTCCCCGCCCTTCCTCGCCCTCGAACCCCACAGGGGACGCCCATGACCACGAGTTCCGATGTGATCGACGACGCCCCGCAGGCGGACAACGACGACATCTCGCTCCCCGCCGCCACCCTCGGCGGCGAGAAGAAGGGGTCACTCGAACAGCTCACCCTTCTTCTCTTCATCACCGTCCCGTTCCTGGCGCTGCTCGCGGCGGTGCCGCTGGCCTGGGGATGGGGGGTGAGCTGGCTGGATCTCGGTCTGCTGGTCTTCTTCTACTACCTGGGCTGCCACGGCGTCACGATCGGTTACCACCGCTACTTCACCCATGGCTCCTTCAAGGCGAAGCGCCCCTTGCGGATCGCGATCGCGATCGCGGGATCCATGGCGGTCGAGGGCCCCCTCGTGCGCTGGGTCGCCGACCACCGCAAGCACCACAAGTTCTCCGACGCGGAAGGTGACCCGCACTCGCCGTGGCGTTACGGCGAGACGGTCCCGGCGCTGATGAAGGGCCTGTGGTGGGCGCACATCGGATGGATGTTCGACGAGGAGCGCACTTCTCAGGAGAAGTACGCGCCGGATCTGGTCAAGGACCCGGTGATCCGGGCGATCTCGCGTCAGTTCATCCTCTGGACCCTGCTCTCGATCGCCCTGCCGCCGCTGATCGGCGGCCTGGCGACGATGTCGTGGTGGGGCGCGTTCACCGGATTCTTCTGGGGCTCCCTCGTCCGGGTGGCGCTGCTGCACCACGTGACCTGGTCGATCAACTCGATCTGCCACGCGGTCGGCAAGCGCCCCTTCAAGTCGCGTGACCGCTCGGGCAATGTGTGGTGGCTGGCGGTGCTCTCGTGCGGCGAGTCCTGGCACAACCTCCACCACGCCGACCCGACGTCCGCCCGGCACGGTGTGGATCGTGGCCAGATCGACTCCTCGGCCCGGATCATCCGCTGGTGCGAGCAGCTCGGCTGGGCGTACGACGTGCGCTGGCCGTCACGCTCGCGTATCGATTCCCGCCGCAGCGACGACGGGAACAGCTCCCGACGCAAGACGGAAACCGCTGAAGCGGCATGATTGACGGCGTGGCGACCGACTCCAGCAGCACCCCGAGCAATGAAAAGCCGCGGCGTGCGCGCCGCACCCGCATGACCGGCGCCGAGCGCCGTCAGCAGCTGCTGGAGATCGGTCGCACCCTGTTCGCGGCCAAGGGCTTCGAGGGCACGTCGGTGGAGGAGATCGCGGCGAAGGCCGGTGTCTCCAAGCCGGTGGTCTATGAGCACTTCGGCGGCAAGGAGGGTCTGTACGCGGTGGTGGTGGACCGCGAGATGCGCCGGCTGCTGGACATGGTGACCAGTTCACTGACGGCGGGCCATCCGCGCGAGCTGTGCGAGCAGGCCGCGTTCGCCCTCCTGGACTACATCGAGGAGTACACGGACGGCTTCCGCATCCTTGTCCGCGACTCCCCCATCCCCCAGTCGACGGGGTCCTTCGCGTCGCTGATCTCGGACATCGCCACCCAGGTGGAGGACATCCTGGGCCGCGAGTTCAAGAGCCGTGGCTTCGACTCGAAGCTGGCGCCCCTGTACGCCCAGGCCCTGGTCGGCATGGTCGCGCTGACGGGCCAGTGGTGGCTGGACGTCCGCAAGCCGCGCAAGGCGGAGGTGGCCGCGCATCTGGTGAATCTGGCGTGGCACGGGCTGGACGGCCTGGAGCCGAAGCCGCGGTTGATCGGGCATCGCAAGGCCTAGGGCGCGAGGCCTGGATCGCACGGCCAGAACGCGAGGCCGGGGCCGGGCCCGCACGAGGACGACGAAAGCCCCCGAGGAGCTGAGCCTCCCGGGGGCTTTTCGTCATGTGCGGACGAGCGGCTCCAGGAATTCGAGGCGGTTGCCGACGGGGTCCTCGGAGAAGAATCGCCGGTGACCGGGCAGGTCCTCGTCCCAGGTGACGGGGGCGCCCGTGGCCGCGATCCGCTCGGCGTACGCGTCGATGCCGGTGACGCGCAGTCCGGGGTGGGCCTTCTTCGCCGGACGGAACGAGTCCTCGATCCCGAGGTGCAGGTGGACGTCCCCCGAACGGAACCAGCAGCCCCCGCGGGCGGCGAGAACGGGCGGCTTGGGGATCTCGGTCATGCCGAGCGCGTCGACGTAGTACGCGCGCAGGCGGTCCTCGGAGCCCGGCGGGGCGGCGAGCTGGACATGGTCGAGGGCGGCGAGCATCAGGCCTCCTTCCGGGCCACGGCGAACAGCCGGCGAAACGGCAGCACCGTGCCGTACGGCTGCGCCGGGTAGGCGTCGCGCAGCAGGTCCCGGTAGGCGGCGACGAAGGCGTCCAGGGCCTCGGGATCGTCCGCGAGGGCGGTCAGCACGGGCCTCAGCGCGGTCCCCTTCGCCCAGTCGAGCACCGGGTCCGGCCCGGTCAGCAGCTGCATGTACGTCGTCTCCCAGACGTCCGTCCGGCAGCCGAGGGCCTCCAGGCGGTCCAGGTAGACGAGCGGGTCGTGGACGGAGTCCGTGGGACGCGGGGTGTCGCCGAGGAGGCCCTTCCAGCGGGGGGAGGAGGCCAGTTCGCGCAGCAGGACATGCAGCGGGGCGTCGATGTTGTGGGGCATCTGGAAGGCGAGGGTGCCACCGGGCGCGAGCGCGTCGAGCCAGCCGGGGAACGACTCCAGGTGTCCCGGCACCCACTGGAACGCGGCGTTCGAGGTGATCAGGTCATACGTCTCTGTGGGCGCCCAGTCGGTGAGGTCGGCGTGGGCGAAGTCGAGCCGTCCGCCGCCGGGGACGGGACCGGCGTACTCCTCGGTCCTGGCGAGCATCTCGGCCGAATTGTCGTAGCCGGTGATGTGGGCGGTGGGCCAGCGGTCGGCGAGCCGGGTGGTGACGTTGCCGGGGCCGCAGCCGAGGTCGGCGATGCGGGCGGGCTCGCCGGGGAGGTCCGGGACCTGGGCGAGAAGGTCGGCGAAGGGGCGGGCTCGGTGCCGGGAGTGGCGCAGATACTGGCCCGGGTCCCAGCTGGGGGTGGTGGCGGCAGTCATGGGTGGCCTCCTCGAAAGTCGCCGGAGAGGTCGCGGACCGCGGAGTGGGACAGCGGTGGCCGGACCGTTCTGGGTCTCCAGCCTCACAGAAAAAATATCTCGACGTCAAGAAACTTTCCATCAAGAAACTCGAAATAAAGAGACTCCATCTCAAGAGACTTCATGTCGACACAACCACTACACTGATCGTCATGGAGGACGAGGTCGATCGGCTGGTCGCTGCGTGGCGCCGGGAGCGCCCGGACCTCGACGTGGAACCGCTCGAGGTGCTCAGCCGGGTGAGCAGGCTGGCCCGGCATCTGGACCGTGCGCGTCGGCTGGCGTTCGCCGAGCACAGCCTGGAGCCATGGGAGTTCGACGTCCTGACGGCCCTGCGGCGCGCGGGATCCCCGTATCAGCTCTCCCCGGGACAGCTGCTCACCCAGACGCTCGTCACCTCGGGCACGATGACGAACCGCATCGACCGTCTGACCAAGAAGGGTCTGGTGGAACGCCTCCCGGACCCGAGCGACCGCAGGGGTGTGCTCGTACGCCTCACGGCCGAAGGGTGCGACCGCGCCGACCAGGCGCTGGCCGGTCTGCTCGACCAGGAGCGGGCCATCCTCGCCGAGCTGAGCAGAGCACAGCGCGGTGAACTGGCCGGGCTGCTACGCCAGTTGACCGCCCCGTTCGACAACATCCCCGGATAGGTCGACGGGTCCGACCCCGGCGCGCCTGGCCAGTGCCACGGCGGCGAGGGTGGAGTGCACACCGAGCTTCCCGAGCACGTTCTGCATATGCGTGCGGACGGTGTGGGGTGACAGGAACAGCCGCTCCGCCACCGCCTTGCGCCCCAGCCCGGCGACCATGCACCGCAGCACCTCGCGCTCCCGGGGCGTCAGCGACTCGACGAGCCGCTCGCTCTCGGTCCGGTGCTTGCGCGCCGCGGTGAGCTCCCTGAGCACCCCGGTGAGCAGGGCCGGCGGCAGATGGGTCTCGTCGCGCAGCACACCCCGTATGACGGTGAGCAGCCGCGACAGCGAGCAGTCCTTGGCGACCCACCCCGAGGCCCCGGCCTGCAGGGCGAGCGCGGCCCGGCGCGGATCGTCCTTCTCGGCCAGCACGACGATCCGTACGCTCGGCTGCCCGGAGCGCACCCCGGCGACGAGCGAGATGCCGTCCACCAGACCGTCCTCGTTGCTCTCCTGGACGGGCACCGCCGGACGCATGCCGGGCAGATTGCCGCCCAGGTCCGCGTCGACGAGCAGCACGTCGAAGCGGCGGCCCTCGGCCGCCGCGCGCTCGAGACAGCGCAGCGCGGCGGGACCGCTGCCCGCGGCGGACACGTCCACGTCGGGCTCGGCCGCGAGAGCGGCGGCGAGCGACTCGGCGAAGATGCGATGGTCGTCGACGACCAGTACTCGGATGCGAACCACAGAAACCCCCACTGTCGGGGGACGGTCCGTACGGGTACGGCGCCCGAAGCGATTCCGAGCCCGCTTGCGACCCGAAACCGAGGTGCCGCAGCCGCACGGCCGCCGCCGTGCTGGAAGTGCTACCCCCACTTCGGGCGTCGTACCCGACTGTCTCGCCCCCTGATCAGCACCGGCCCCCACCGGCACTGTTCATCAGGGTACGGCCGGGGGCGAGGAGCGGAAGGTAATTTGCAGAACTGGTTGGCCGGCCCGTTTATGGTGAGCCGTATGTTTCGTATCGAGACAGGAGACGACAAAGACCGTCGGGATCTGCTCCGCAGACAACTGCTGGACACGAACACGGCGGCCTCCCCGGTGCTGCGCGCGCTGCGCGGAACCCCAGGTGAACGTGAACTCCCGCTCCACATCTGGGTCCTTGACGAGGACGGCGCACTGGCCGGCGGTCTGGTGGGCCACACCTGGACGACCTGGCTCCACGTCACGTACCTGTGGGTCGACGCCCGCCACCGCGGCGCGGGCCTGGGCACCCGTCTCCTCACCGAGGCCGAACGGGCCGCCGGCGAACGCGGCTGCGACGCCGCCCGCCTGGAGACCTGGGACTTCCAGGCCCCGGACTTCTACCGCAAGCACGGGTACGAGGTGGTGTGCGTGATCCCCGACTATCCGCCGGGGATCACGGAGTACACGTTGACGAAGCGCTGGGGAGCCGGCTGAGGATCCGACTCCTCCGGCGAGGATCTCAGCCCCTCCGGCGTTCGAGGAGCGGGGGGTTCGGGGGGGGCGGAGCCCCCTGAGTACGGGACGGGCAGGGGCGAAGGGGGCGAAGAAACCGGGGGTCAGCCGAGGCGCCGGGCCCCCGCCGAAGGAACGGCCGGGAAGATCCGCGGGGTCGTGAATCCCGCCGACGTGAAGGCCTCCGCAATCGCCTTGGTGACGCTGTCCACGTCGGTGGACTCCACCAGCACGACGGCGGAACCGCCGAAGCCCCCGCCCGTCATACGGGCCCCCAGCGCACCGGCGGCGTTGGCCGCGGAGACCGTGAGGTCCAACTCGGCGCAGGAGATGCGCAGATCGTCACGCAGCGAGGCGTGACCATCCGTCAGGATCGGTCCGATCGCCCGTACGTCGCCCGCGTCCAGCAGGGCGATGACCCGGTCCACCCGGTGGTCGTCGGAGACGACGTGGCGGACGTAACGGCGGACACGCTCGTCGGAGAGCCGGGCGAGGGCCGCTTCGAGGTCCTCGTAGGCGACATCGCGCAGATGGGACACACCCAGCTGCCGCGCCCCCTCCTCGCAGCCCGCGCGCCGTTCGGCGTACGCCCCGTCCCCGAGCGCGTGCTTCACCCGGGTGTCGACGACGAGGAGTTCGAGGCCCTGAGAGGCGAGGTCGAAGGGGATCTGGCGGATCGACAGGTCGCGGCAGTCGAGGTGCAGGGCGTGGCCCTCGGTGCAGCACGCCGACGCCGTCTGGTCCATGACGCCGCACGGCACGCCGACGAAGTCGTTCTCGGCGCGCTGCGCGAGGAGTGCCAGCTCGGGGCGGGTGAGCCCGAGTTCGTACAGGTCGTCGAGGGCGAGGGCCGTGACGACCTCCAGGGCCGCCGATGAGGACAGCCCGGCGCCGGTGGGGACCGTGGAGGCCAGGTGGATGTCCGCGCCGCCGACGGCGTGACCCGCCTCGCGCAGCGCCCACACCACACCCGCCGGATACGCGGCCCAGCCGGTGTCCGACCGGGGCACCAGCTCGTCGACGCGCAGCTCGACGACCGGTCCGTCGATGTCCGCCGAGTGCAGCCGCAGCACCCCGTCGGACCGGCGGGACACCGCCGCGACCGCCGTGTGCGGCAGCGCGAGCGGCATCACGAACCCTTCGTTGAAGTCCGTGTACTCGCCGATCAGGTTGACCCGGCCCGGCGCCGCCCAGACGCCCTCGGGCGCGGCACCGTACAGCTCCTCGAAGCCCTCACGTACCCCCACCTGCTCCACTGCTACCCCTTCGCTACGTTCTGTGCGAACTCCCACGCGTCCGCGACGATGCCCGCGAGATCCGCGCGGGACGGGTTCCAGCCGAGCCGCTCCCGGGCGGTCTCCGCCGAGGCGACCAGGACCGCCGGGTCGCCGCCGCGGCGCGGTGCCACGACCTCGGGGATCGGGTGCCCGGTCACCCGGCGCACGGTCTCGATGACCTCGCGGACGGAGAAGCCGTTGCCGTTGCCGAGGTTGCAGATCAGGTGCTCGCCCGGGGACGCGGCCTCGACCGCGAGCAGGTGCGCCTCGGCGAGGTCCGCGACATGGATGTAGTCGCGGATGCAGGTGCCGTCCGGCGTCGGGTAGTCGTCGCCGAAGACGGAGATCGCGTCGCGGCGGCCCTGCGCGACCTGGAGGACCAGCGGGATGAGGTGCGACTCGGGGTCGTGCCGCTCACCGCTGTCGCCGTACGCGCCCGCCACGTTGAAGTACCGCAGCGAGACCGCGCCCAGTCCGTGCGCCGCCGCCTCGCCGGTGATCATGTGGTCGACGGCGAGCTTGGAGGCGCCGTAGGGGTTGGTGGGCCGGGTCGGCGCGGACTCGACGATCGGAGTGGTCTCGGGCTCGCCGTACGTCGCGGCCGTGGAGGAGAAGACCAGCTTGCGCACCCCGGCCTCGCGCATCGCGGAGAGCAGCGCCATGGTGCCGCCGACGTTGTTGTCCCAGTACTTCTCGGGCTTCACCACGGACTCGCCGACCTGCGAGAACGCGGCGAAGTGCAGGACGGCGTCGTACGAGGAGTCCAGCCACTTGGCGGCGTCGCGGATGTCACCCTCGATGAACGCGGCACCGGCGGGTACGCCCTCGCGGAATCCCGTCGAGAGGTTGTCGAGGACGGTGACCTCGTGGCCCGCCTCGATCAGATGACGCGCGACCACGCTGCCCACATAGCCGGCTCCACCCGTGACCAGATACTTCCCACTCATGAACTCGCTACCTCTCGCAGTCGCTGAGCCGCGGATTCCGGCGGCACGTCGTTGATGAACACGTTCATGCCGGACTCGGAACCCGCGAGGAACTTCAGCTTGCCGGAAGTGCGGCGAATGGTGAAAAGCTCGAGGTGGAGCGCGAAGTCGTCCCGGTTGACGCCTTCGAAGTCCTCCAGCGGGCCGAAGGGAGCCTGGTGCCACGCCGCGATGTACGGCGTCGGCGGCTCGCCCGCCCCTTCCTTCCCACCGTCCGGCCCGTCGAAGATCCGGTCGAAGCGCCTCAAGAGTTCCAGATAGACCTGGGGAAACTCTGTGCGCGCGTCCTCGTCGAGGCCGAGCAGGTCGGGCACACGGCGGCGCGGGTAGAGGTGGACCTCGTACGGCCAGTGGGCGGCGTACGGGACGAAGGCGACCCAGTGCTCGCTCGACAGGACGATCCGTGACCCGTCCGCCAGCTCCCGCGCGAGGACCTCGTCGAACAGGTTCTCGCCGCCGGTCGCCTCCTTGTGCGCGGCGAGCGAGCGCAGCATCAGTGCGGTACGGGGGGTGGTGAAGGGGTAGCCGTAGATCTGCCCGTGCGGGTGACCGAGTGTCACACCGATCTCGGCACCACGGTTCTCGAAGCAGAAGACCTGTTCGACGGAGGGCAGATGCGACAGTTCGGCGGTCCGGTCCGTCCACGCCTCCAGGACGAGACCGGCCTGCGCCTCCGTCAGATCCGCGAAGGACGCGTCGTGGTCGGAGGTGAAACAGACGACCTCGCAGCGGCCGGAGTCGCCGGCCAGCGAGGGGAAGCGGTTCTCGAACACCACGACGTCGTACGAGGAGTCGGGGATCTCGCTCAGCCGGTCGCCGGAGGACGGGCACAGCGGGCACTCGTTCGCCGGGGGGTGGTAGATGCGCCCCTGGCGGTGCGAGGCGATCGCCACCGAGTCGCCGAGCAGCGGGTCGCGGCGCACCTCCGAGGTGGTGACGGTCGGGTCGAGCGGGCGCCGGTCCACCGCGTCGCGCACCTGGTCGTCGCCCGCGTCGTAATAGATGAGCTCACGACCGTCGGCGAGCCGGGTCGAGGTCTTCTTCACAGTCGGACTCCCCATCAACACCCGATCAAACCTTCAAACATAACCGAACACAACAAACCACAAGCCACCACCACAGTCAACGTCACAATCAAACAAAGGACACCACTCGAAGGGTGCATTTCCTGCATGCGGAGGCATAGGTTCCGGTCCGATAGGTTCATGCGACGAAGCGAGTTCTGATGCAGTCCCCCACACATCCGCCCCAAGCGGGCACCCTGCTCGCCGCCGAGCTGCGACTCCCCACGAACGCACTCGACTACACAATCCTCGGCATCTACTTCGTGGTCGTCCTGGGCATCGGCTTCGCGGCCCGCCGCTCGGTCAGGACGAGCCTCGACTTCTTCCTGTCCGGGCGCTCACTGCCCGCCTGGATCACCGGCCTGGCCTTCATCTCGGCCAACCTGGGCGCCACCGAGATCCTCGGCATGGCCGCCAACAGCGCCCAGTACGGCGTCTACACCGTGCACTGGTACTGGATCGGCGCCATCCCGGCGATGGTCTTCCTGGGCCTGGTGATGATGCCGTTCTACTACGGCTCCAAGGTCCGCTCGGTGCCCGAGTTCCTGCTGCTGCGTTTCGACAAATGGGCGCACCTGCTGAGTTCGATCCTGTTCGCCTTCGCCGCCGTCCTCATCGCCGGCGTCAACCTCTACTCGCTCGCGATCGTCGTCGAGGCACTGCTCGGCTGGCCGCAGTGGGTGGCGATCGTGGTCGCCGGGTTCTTCGTCCTCGCCTACATCACCCTCGGCGGTCTCTCCTCCGCGATCTACAACGAGGTGCTCCAGTTCTTCGTGATCCTCGCGGCGCTGATCCCGATCGCCGTGCTCGGTCTGAACCGGGTGGGCGGCTGGAACGGCCTGACCGACTCCCTCGACAAGACCCACGGCGCGGACTTCACGACGGCCTGGGGCGGTACGGGCATCGGCAGCGACAACCCGCTCGGCGCCAACTGGCTGACCATCGTGCTCGGTCTGGGCTTCGTGCTGTCCTTCGGCTACTGGACGACGAACTTCGCCGAGGTGCAGCGCGCGCTGTCGGCCAAGAACCTCTCCGCGGCCCAGCGCACCCCGCTCATCGCGGCCTACCCGAAGATCTTCATCGTCTTCCTGGTGATGATCCCGGGGCTGGTGGCGGCCGTCCTGGTCCCGAAGATCGGCACGAGCGGCTCGGATCTCCAGTACAACGACGCGATCCCGTACCTCATGCAGGAGTTGCTGCCGAACGGTGTCCTCGGCATCGCGGTGACCGGCCTGCTGGCCGCCTTCATGGCGGGCATGGCCGCCAACGTCTCGTCCTTCAACACGGTCTTCACGTCGGACATCTGGAGGAGGTACGTGGTGACGGACCGCGAGGACTCCTACTACGTCCGCTTCGGCCGCCTGATCACGGTCATCGGCGTCCTGGCGTCGATCGGGACGGCCTTCCTGGCCTCGTCCTTCTCCAACATCATGAGCTACCTCCAGACGCTCTTCTCCTTCTTCAACGTGCCGATGTTCGCGGTCTTCATCGTCGGCATGTTCTGGAAGCGGGCGTCGGTGAAGTCCGGCTTCTGGGGGCTGCTGGCCGGCACGACGGCCGCGATGGTGAACTACTTCGTCCTCTACAAGCAGGACATCATCGGCTTCCCCTCCGACCAGGGCGCCAACTTCGTCTCCGCGATCGTCGCCTTCGTGGCCGGCGGCGTGGTGATGGTGGGAGTCTCGCTCTTCACCGCCCCGAAGCCCGCGGAGGAGCTGCGGGGTCTGGTCTACGGCACGGTGTCCCCCGGTATGGCCGAGCCGCCGGCCCCCGGCGACGACGCCTGGTACCGCAGGCCCGCCCTGCTGGGCTGGGGCGCCATGATCCTGGCCGCCGCCTGCTACATCCCGTTCTCGTTCTGACGAGCCCCGACCCGTTCCGACGAGGGAGAATCAAGAAACCATGTCCGACTATTCGGAACGCGACGCGCAGCGCGAGGTCTCGGAACTCGAGAAGAAGTCCGCGACCGCTGCTCGCCTGTTCGACATCCGCCGCATCATCGGCGGCCTGTTCGTGATCTACGGCGTCATCGTCACCATCGCCGGCATCACGGTCTCCGACGCCGACCTCGCCAAGGCCGGCGACATCAACATCAACCTCTGGACCGGCCTCGGCATGCTCGCCCTCGGCCTGTTCTTCCTGGCCTGGCTGTGGCTGCGGCCACTGCCGCCGACGGTGCCGGAATCCCCGGCCGAGGAGCACGCTCCGCCGACGGCGGAGTAACACCCGCACCCGGGGCCGGGGTTCCTCAGGGGATTCCGGCTCTTGGCTGCTACCCGGGCTGTGCGGAGGTGAACAGGTCGGCCGGGTCGGTCACGTGGACGGCCCGCTCCGACCACGCCTTGAGTTGCTCCAGGTCGGAGCACGCCTGTACGCGAAGCCGGGCGGAGTCGGATACCTGGATACCGCGCAACTCCAGGATCCTCAGGATCATCTCGATGCGATCCTCGATGCGCCCTTCGTCCCTCAGCTGATCCGCGACCGGATTCTGGAAGAAGTAGTTCACCGGAGCCATCAGGTCCCTCCAAATCTCCTTCGCCTGGGAATCCACCAGGCCAGACGTCACAAGCTGCGCCAAAAGAGCCGCGCTTGCAGGGTCAGTGGTCTCCAGGGCCGCCGCGAGTGGTCTCAGTATCGCAGCGACATGGGGCCCTCTACCATGCGTAATCGCCGAGAGCACCGCGAGCGACACATCCTGCGCCGCCTCCTTCTCATCGGTGATCACAGGAACCTGGTCCGGCCCAAGAACCATCGGCCTCACGACGAGCGAGGACCAGCCGGGCAGACCGAACCGGATGGGCTGGGCCGCCCAGCGTGCGGTCGAACTGCTCTGGATCATGACGATCAGCACCGGCTCACAGCGGTACTTCTCGTAGAGATACGAGAGGTAGTACGGCCAGCTTCCCCGCTTCCTCTCGTCCTTCTTGCCCTGCGACTCCAGCACCAACAAGAAGTCCCCGCTCTCGGTGTGCACCCGGACCAGACTGTCCACACGCCGTTCGACCGGCTCGATCTCGGTCAGGTCCGTGTTGACCACCGCGAAGCCGCACGGCTCTGGAAATCGCACGTGGAACAGCCTCTGGAAGTTGCGGATCAGCGCGGCCGTGTCCTTCTGGCCGAAGTGGTGCATCGCTTCATGCGACGAGCTGACCATCCGACCTCCTTTCGATCCGACGTGATCAACGAGCTACGCCGCCGCCAGGTCACGCCACACGTACTTGCCGGTGTCGCCGCCCTGGCGGAGTGGATGCCGGCCCCAGTCGTCGGCGCAGGCCCGGACCAGGGCGAGGCCCCGGCCCGCCTCGGCGTCGGAGGTGACCGGCAGGTCGTACGGCGGCGGCAGCGGGCTCGCGTCCCGGGCTCCGATCCGCAGCACCCCGCCCCGCCAGGCCGGCCGCAGAGCGGCGGGGCCCTTCGTATGCCGTACGGCGTTGGAGACCAGCTCCGCCGCCAGCAGCTCGGCGACGTCCGTGCGACCGATCAGGCCGTGCAGGGTGAGGATCAGGCGGACGGTTCGGCGGCAGACGGTGACGGCGCGGGTGTCGTGGGGATGTGCAGGGCGTAGGTCCAGGGTTCGGTCGTGGACATGCGTGAACTCCGGTTCAAGTGTGGGGAGTCGAGACTTCGCCGGGGCGGCCCCCGGCTCCCTCGCCCACTTCCTGCACCACATAAAAACCGGGCCTTACGAGGACACCGCTCTGTCTGGCTAGCTTCCCCGTCCCCCGGAGGGCGTCGTGCGGATGCCGACGATCCGAGGCTCGCGGAGAATGGGTACTCGGCGAGGTGGCGATGATGCCGACGTGGCGACTGCGGGAATTCCGCGACGACGATCTCGACCGTGCCATCCAGATCTGGGACCAGGACCGGCACCCGGACGATGCTCCTCCCGTGTTCACCGTGTCCGAGGTCATGGCCACGGCCCGGGCGGGCGGGTCCGCGGTGGTCGCGGTCGTCGGCGACGACCTGGTGGGCATGGCCGTGGCGCAGGCCCAGGGCGACCGGGCCTGGATCACGCTGGTGGCGCTCGCGGGGAACTGGCGGAGCCGTGGGATCGGGAGCGCCCTGATAGCCGAGCTCGAGCAGCGTCTGCGCGCGCAGGGGATACGCCGGATCGGCGCGCTGCTCGCCCCCGAGGCCACCGGCACCGCGGCCCTGGAGAACTCCGGCTACCGGACCCGCGAGGGTCTGCTCTTCTACGAGAAGGTCGAGCATCTCGGCGCGGGCGACGCCGGTCTCCTCGCGGAGCTCGGCGGGCGGGTCCAGCCCCAGGGACTCTGGGGTTCCCTCGCCGGGATGGAGCGGGAGAAGGAAGCGATCGAGCGGCGGATCGTGCTGCCGCTCGCAGAGCCCGCGCTGGCCGACCGGTACGGGGTGAGGCCACCGAAGGCGGTCATCCTCTTCGGCCCGCCGGGCACCGGCAAGACAAGCTTCGCCAGGGCCGTCGCCTCCCGGCTGGAGTGGCCGTTCGTGGAGCTCTTCCCGTCGAGGCTCGCGGCGGGAGACGGGAATCTGGCCGCCTCACTGCGGGAGACGTTCACCGATCTGGCCGCACTGGAGACCGTTCTCCTGTTCATCGACGAAGTCGAGGAGATCGCCGGCGTACGGTCCGGCACGGCCGTCGACCCCGGCCACGGAGTCACCAACGAACTGCTCAAGCTGATCCCCGGCTTCCGCGATCACGACGACCGTCTGCTGATCTGCGCCACCAACTCCGTCCGCTCCCTCGATCCGGCGTTCCTGCGCCCCGGCCGGTTCGACTACGTCATCCCGGTCGGTCCTCCCGATCCAGCCGCCAGGGAAGCGATCTGGCGGCGCTATCTCGGCCCCGCCGCCGACGGGGTCGAGCTGCGCCGGCTGGTGGCGGCCAGCGAGATGTTCACCCCCGCCGACATCGAGTTCGCCGCGCTCAAGGGCTCCCAGGCCGCCTTCGAACGCGAAGTCACCGACCGCCGGGGCGCACCGGCCGACACCGAGGACTACCTCACCGCCATCGCCGACACCCGCCCCTCTCTCACCGCCCAGGCGCTCACCGAGTTCAGGGAGGACATCGAGCGCCACGTCCGCATGTGAGGCGGCTTCCCGCATGTGATGCGGCTTCTCCTCACCGGGAAGGGGGAAGCTGACCTCATGACCGACACACTCACCGTCAGCATCCTGGGCACCGGAATCATGGGGGCCGCGATGGCCCGCAACCTCGCCCGTGCCGGCCACGACGTCCGCGCCTGGAACCGCAGCCGCGCCAAGGCCGAGCCGCTGGCCGGCGACGGTGCGCACATCGCGGACACCCCCGAGGAGGCCGTGCGGGGCGCCGATGTCGTCCTGACCATGCTGTACGACGGCCCCGCCGTCCTCGACGTCATGCGCCGAGCGGCACCCGGGCTGCGCGCCGGGGCCGTCTGGGCGCAGTGCACGACCGCCGGAATCGAGGCACTCGGCGAGCTCGCCGAGTTCGCCCGCGCGCACGGGCTCGTCTTCTTCGACGCTCCCGTCCTCGGAACGCGCGCACCCGCCGAGGCCGGGCAGTTGACCGTGCTCGCCGCCGGCCCGAGCGCGGCCCGGGACACCGTGACGCCCGTCTTCGACGCCGTCGGCACCCGTACCGTGTGGACCGGCGAGGACGGCTCGACGGGCAGCGCCACCCGGCTCAAGCTCGTCGCCAACACGTGGCTCCTCGCCGCGACCGCCGCGACCGGCGAGGTACTCGCCCTGGCCAAAGGCCTCGGCGTGGACCCGCAGGACTTCTTCGGCCTCATCGCCGACGGCCCGCTCGACATGGGTTATCTGCACGCCAAGGCCGCCCTCGTCCTGGAGGACCGGCTGTCCCCCGCGAGTTTCGCCGTCGCCACCGCCGAGAAGGACGCCCGGCTGATCGTGCAGGCGGGGCGGCGGCACGGCGTCCGTCTCGACGTCACCGAGGCCACCGCCGACCGCCTCGGCCGCGCCAACGCCCTCGGCCACGGGGACGAGGACATGGCCGCCGCGTACTTCGCGAGCTTTGAGGAGGGCAAGCCCCCCTCGTAGACCCGTGGATCCTGCTTCCCCCTGCCCCCGTGGGACCCCGTACGCCTCAGCGGGAGTTGTCCGTGTCCCCGAGCGATATCGGGGTCGGGACCGGGCCCGCGCGGTCCAGCAGTCCCGTGCGGGCCGCGAGTGCCGCCGCTTCGAGGCGGGAGCCCACGCCCAGTTTCATCAGGACCCGCTGGACATGGGTGCGGGCGGTGGACGGGGCGATGCCCATGCCGGCCGCGATGAGCCGGGTGTCCTCCCCGTCGGCGACCCGCACCAGGACCTCCACCTCGCGGGGTGTGAGCATCTGGAGCAGCCGCTGGCCCTCGTCGTCCGGCTGGGCGGCGGGGTTGAGCAGTTCGCTGAAGGCACCCTGGAGCAGTTGCGGGGCCACGGCCGCCTCGCCCGCCCTCGCCTTCATGATCGCGCGCTCGACGCCCTCTATGCGTTCGTCATGGCGTACGTATCCGGAGGCGCCGGCGGCGAACGCGGCGGCGATCCCGCGCGGGTTCGGTACCGGGCCGAGCACCAGGACCGCCACCTGGGGGCGCTCCCGCTTGATCCGCACCACCGGGTCGAAGATCCCCGGCTCCGCGGGTGTCGCCGTACCGATCAGGCACACCTCTGGTGCCCGTGTGATCACCAGCTCCGCCGCCCCCGCGGCGGGCGCGGCCGCGGCGAGCACCCGGTGCCCGCGCAGCTTCAATGCCGAGGCCAACGCCTCGGCGAGCAGTCGGTGGTCGTCGACCACCATGAGCCGCACTCCCATCAGGCAACCCCCCAGTCCCCCCAAGCATCCCCACTGGTTCCCCGTGGATTCGGAGCCCCCCGGCTCTCCATCCCCCGGAAGCTACACGCTTGTTCGACGTTGCGCTTCCCCTACTGGAGAGAAGTGCCCAGGAATATCGAAATCCCTCCCAATAGGGAGTGATGAGGGGTACGCGTGCGGCCCCGCCCCTGAGCAGGGACGGGGCCGCACGCGATGTTCCTGTCCGAACGAATCCGTTCGGGGAACGATCACCGCGTTCTTTCGAAGATGATCGCCCTACTTCGTTCCGAAGGCGATCGCCAGGTATGCCTTGTCGTCCGCGGAGGTCGGCTTGTCCGCGTAGACCTGGGACATGTACAGCCTGCCGTTGCTGTAGAGGATCTCCGCGTACTCCGGGAGCATCCCGGCCTCCGCGTCGCGCGTCGCCTGGGTCGCCGGGTTCTCCATGAGCACGGTCTCCTTGAAGGAGGTCCCGTCGATCGTGACGATCTGTCCGCCCTTGTCGTACGGCGGCCGCTTGTACGCGAGGACGTTGGTGCCGTCCATGCGCAGCGGGGTGATGGTGTAGCCGTCACCCGCGTCCGCGCGCTGGCCGGTCTGCTTCCCGGTGGCCAGGTCGAAGGCCACGATCTCGTTGGTCCGGCTGTAGTCGCCGGTGCCGTCGTGCTCCTCGGTCGGGATGTACAGCTTGTCGTTGCCGACGGCGATCCCGGAGCAGTACTCGATCCTGGTGATGCCGTCGCAGCGGGCCGCGTACGTCTTGCCGGGCGCCGAGATCTTCGACCGCAGCTTGCCGGTCTTGTTGTCGATGGAGAAGAAGTCCGAGATGCCGCTGCCGTCACCGGCGGAGTCGCCGACGTCGGCGGCCACCACCAGCGGGTCGGTGGAGACGACGCTGGCGTACTCGATGCCGGGCGACATTTTGTACTCGGAGATCACCTTCCCGGACGTCGGGTCGATGGTCTGGATGTGCAGCTGGCGCGTACTGCCGTACTCGCCGCACTTGCGGACCGCGACGAGCTTGTCGCCGCCGCCGTAGCCGGAGTCGTAGCAGCTGTCGCCCGACTTCGGCGCCCACAGCGCCTTGCCGGTGGAGATGTCGAACGCGCCGCCACCGCTGGTGCTGCCCGCGGCGACCGTGTTCCCGCTGACCGTCACGTTGTCGAGGTTGATCGGTTCGTCGGCGGACTTGATCGTCCGGGTCCACAGCTTCTTGCCTGCGCCGAGGTCGATCGCGGCGAGCTGGCTGCACCCGTGCGAGGGGTTCGCCTTGGTGGGCATGGCCGGCTCGTAGATGATCGCCGTACGGTCGGCGTCCGTGCTGTGCCGGCTGGCCTGGCAGACCGGGCCGGGGAGCTTGATCGTCCAGGTCTTGGCGCCCGAATCCGGGTCGTAGCCGCTCACCTCGGCGTTGCCGGTCTTGGCGTACACCTTGTCGGTGAGCCAGGAGCCGACCGTGGTCACGCTCGTGATGTCCTTGGCCACGGCCGGCGCGGGGATCTGGAACAGCAACGTGGAGCCGGTGTCGGCCGGCACCTTCTCCTTGCCGTTGGAACCGGTGGTGCCACCGCCCTTGCTGTCACCGCCCTTGCCGCCGGTGCCGCCGCTCGATCCCTGGGAGTTGTTCTTGTCGCCCTTGCCTTTGGAGTGCTGGGAGTACAGGACGCCGCCGCCGACGATCAGCGCGACGGCCACCACGGCCGCGACGATGATGAGCACCTGGCTGTTGAACTTCCGCCCGCCGACGCCTCCTTGCGGAGCCTGCGGCTGCATCGGCATGGTCTGCGGCTGCGGGTAGCCGTAGGGGCTCGGCTGGCCCGGGGCGCCGTACGGAGGCTGGGGCTGGCCCGGGTAGCCGTAGCCGGGCTGGGCCGGCTGCGGCTGGCCCGGGTAGCCGTAGCCCGGCTGGGCCGGGGGCGGCGTCTGCGGGTAGCCGTACGGCTGCTGCGGCGGGGCCGCGGGCGGAGCCGACTGCGGGGGCGCCTGCGGATAGCCGTAGCCGGGGCCCGGAGCGGGCGGCGGAGGCGTCGGCGCGCCGAAACCGCCCGGGTTGGGGTCTCCCCTGCTCGAACTCTGTTGAGAGCTCGGGGAAGGATCCTGCGGGGCGCCGAAACCGCCCGGGTTGGGGTCTCCCCTGCTCGAACTCTGTTGAGAGCTCGGGGGGTCCTGCGGTGCGCCGAAGCCCGGCGGGGGCTCGTTCGGCGGTGGCGGGGGCGGCTGGCTCATGACGTGAGTACCTCTGAGGACGAAGGGACGGCGGGCCTGTGCGCGTGCGGAGCACGACGGAACTGGGGGTGGGCGTCGGTCACTTGCCGTAGGCCAGCATCAGCTTCTCCTTCGCCTGGTCATTGCCCGTGAGCCGGGTGGTGGAGATGTAGAAGCGTCCGTCCACGTAGTCGACGGCCTTCGAGTAGAAGCCGGTCTCGATGTTCGCGGTGCCCTGCGGGTTCTGGAGCAGCTTGGTGAGGGTGTGGCTGCCGCCCGTCGTCGGAACCGACACGATGCGGCCGCCGCCGTCGTACGACGCCTCGACGTAGGCGATGAGACGGGTGCCGTCCGTCTTCATCGGCATCATCGCCGCGTCCGCCGGGGACTTGACGCGCCACTTCTCCTTGCCGGTGGCCAGGCTGAACGCGACGACCTCGTTGGGGCCGCTCTTCGCCTCGGTCGGCAGATAGAGCGTGTCGGCGTCGGCGACGGCGCCGAAGCAGCCCGTCAGGTCGCGGTTGAGGATCGCGAAGCCGCACTCGGGCGCGAAGCCGTCGTCGCTCTTGAGCTGCGAGCGCAGGTCGCCGTTGTCCTTCAGCACGGTGATGTTCACCGTCTTCTTGGCGTCGTTGGTCATGTAGAGCACGACAGGGTCCACGGAATAGGCACGCTCGACCCGCCAGCCCTTGGGGATCTTCGTCGTCCACCTGGCCTTGCCGGTGGCCGGGTCCAGCTCCTGCACCTCGTCGTGCTCGGTGTCGCTGCCGACCCCGCAGGACGAGACGGCGAGCAGCTTGGAGCCGCCCGCGAATCCCGCCGGGTAGCAGCCGGCGCCGTACTTCTCCTTGTCCCACAGCTTCTTGCCGCTGGAGACGTCGTACGCCGTTCCCGACATCGAGCGGCCGACCGTCAACGTGTGGCCGGTGATGGACATTTCGACCGAGAGCGTGCTGTCGAAGAGGGTGCCGTCCGCGACCTTCCCGCTCCAGCCCTTGGCGCCGGTGTTCAGGTCGATCTGCTGGAGCTGGTTGCACTTGGCACTGCTGGCGGAGCCGCTCATGTAGGCGATGACGATCTTGTCGTCGGCCGTCTTCTGCGGGGTGACCGCGCAGATCTTCTGCGGGAACGTCAGCGCGGGCCAAGCGGGCTTGCCGTCTCCGACATCGAATGCGAAGAGCTGCTTGTACGCGGCCTTCACCGCCGCCTTGCCGGTGATCCACATCCCGGGGGCGTCGGCGCCCGAACCGGGCGCGTCGGGCGCCGACTTGTACCAGAGCACCTTCGCCTCGCCGGCCTTGCGGTCCGCGTTGAGGTTCTCGTCGTCCTGGCCGCCGTCACCGCTGCCGTCACCGGGGTTGACCGGATCGTCCGACGCGGACGCGGTCGGGCTGTGGCTCGCGCTCTGCTTCGCGACGGGCTTCTTCCCGTCGTCGCCACCGCCGGTGACGGCCCATACGGTGCCGCCGACGACGAGCAGCCCGGCCACCGCCGCGGCGACGACGAGCGCGGGCCTGCCCTTGAACGGGTTCTTCGAGCCGCCGCCCGGACCGCCGGGCGGCGGGGTGCCGGGCGCGCCCGGGTACGGCGCCTGGGGCGGATACCCGTACCCCGGCTGCGGCTGCTGCCCGTATCCGTAAGGTCCTGGCCGGCCGTACGGACCCGGCTGCTGGGGCTGGCCGTACGGGCCGGGCTGGGCGTAGGGGCCGGGCTGCTGGGGGTATCCGTAGCCGGGCTGCGGAGCCCCGGCGGGCGGAGCGTACTGAGGCGCGGGCGCCTGCGGCGGCTGCGCCGGAGAAGGGGGCGCACCCTGAGGTGCGGGGGGCGTGTTGGGGGGCGCGCCCTGCGAACGCGGGTCCTGCGGAGTGCCCTGCGGCGGACCCTGCGGTTCGCCCTGGGGCGCACCGAATCCACCCTGCGACCGCGGGTCCGGCTGCGCGTCGGCGCCACCCGTCGGCGGCTTGTCCTGCGGTGCTCCGAAACCACCCTGCGGCGGCTGACTCGGCGGCTGACTCATCAGCGCTTCCCCCTCTTCACTGATGTGGCGCCCCACCGGCGGCGCTGGATTCACGCCTCGTCCGGTGGTTCTCAGACTGTTCTCAGACCGCTCTTTCTATCACTTTGGGGGGCGCGGGCAGGGGGCCGGTGCGCGCCCTGTTCCCAAGGGAGGACCGGGCTGTGATGCCGTCGTTACGCGCCTTCACGTGCCCTTCACGCCGGGCACGCAAGGCGAGCTCAGCGCCGCGAGGGGTGCCGGGGCGCGGGGCGCGGGGCGCCGCGGTGAGGGGCGCATACGGCAACTCGGGGGCGCCCTAAGGGAATTACGCGCCCTTTGACGGGCTGCGCACGCCGTGTGGGCGCGCCCGCTCGCGGCGCCTGTGCGCACCATGAGGCACCGCGAGCTCGACGAGGGGCGTGCGGCCCTCCGCGTCAGGCGTCTTCCGCCAGCTCCAGCCAGCGCATTTCCAGCTCCTCGCGCTCGCCTGCCAAATCGCGCAACTCCGAGTCGAGTTGGGCGACCTTCCCGAAGTCGGTGGCGTTGTCGGCGATTTGCGCGTGCAGCTTGGTCTCCTTCTCGGAGATCTTGTCCAACTGGCGCTCGATCTTCTGGAGTTCCTTCTTGGCCGCGCGACTGTCGGCAGCGGAAGCGGACTTGACCGGGGCGGGGGCCGCGGCGAGCACGGCGGCCGCGGCCACCTCCTCGATCTTCTTGCGCCGCTCCAGGTACTCGTCGATACCGCGCGGGAGCATCCGCAGGGTGGCGTCGCCGAGGAGCGCGAACACGTTGTCCGTGGTGCGCTCGATGAAGAAGCGGTCGTGGGAGATCACGATCATGGAGCCGGGCCAGCCGTCGAGGAGGTCCTCCAGCTGGGTGAGGGTCTCGATGTCGAGGTCGTTCGTCGGCTCGTCGAGGAAAAGGACGTTGGGCTCGTCCATCAGCAGGCGCAGCAGCTGAAGCCTCCGGCGCTCACCGCCGCTGAGGTCCCCGACCGGCGTCCACTGCTTCTCCTTGTTGAAGCCGAACGTCTCGCACAGCTGCCCCGCGGTCATCTCGCGCCCCTTGCCCAGGTCGACGCGGTCGCGGACCGACTGGACGGCCTGCAGGACCCGCCAGGTGGGGTCGAGTTCGGCGACCTCCTGGGAGAGGTAGGCCAGCTTGACGGTCTTGCCGGTGACGATCCGGCCGGCCGCGGGCTGCTGGTCGCCATCGCTGCGGGCGGCCTCGGCCAGGGCCCGGAGCAGGGAGGTCTTGCCCGCGCCGTTCACGCCCACCAGACCGACCCGGTCGCCGGGGCCGAGCTGCCAGGTCAGGTGCTTGAGCAGCACCTTGGGCCCGGCCTGCACGGTCACGTCCTCCAGTTCGAAGACGGTCCTGCCGAGCCGCGTACCGGCGAACTTCATGAGCTCGCTCTTGTCGCGGGGCGGCGGCACATCGGCGATCAGTTCGTTGGCGGCCTCGACGCGGAAGCGCGGCTTGGAGGTACGGGCGGGCGCTCCGCGCCGCAGCCACGCCAGCTCCTTGCGGACCAGGTTCTGCCGCTTGACCTCTTCGGTCGCGGCGATGCGCTCGCGCTCGGCCCGGGCGAACACGTAGTCGGTGTAACCGCCCTCGTACTCGTACACCGCGCCCTTCTGCACGTCCCACATCTGGGTGCAGACCTGGTCGAGGAACCACCGGTCGTGCGTCACGCAGACCAGCGCGGAACGGCGCTCGCGCAGGTGCTTGGCGAGCCAGGCGATGCCCTCGACGTCGAGGTGGTTGGTGGGCTCGTCGAGGATGATCAGGTCCTGCTCCTCGATGAGCAGCTTCGCCAGCGCGATACGGCGCCGCTCACCGCCGGAGAGCGGGGCGATCACGGTGTCGAGCCCCTGCGGGAACCCGGGCAGGTCGAGACCGCCGAAGAGACCCGTCAGTACGTCCCTGATCTTGGCGTTGCCGGCCCACTCGTGGTCGGCCATGTCGCGGATGACCTCGTGGCGGACGGTGGCCGTGGGGTCGAGCGAGTCGTGCTGGGTGAGCACGCCGACGTGCAGGCCGCCGGAGTGCGTGACACGGCCGGTGTCGGGGTCCTCCAGCTTGGCGAGCATGCGGATCAGGGTGGTCTTGCCGTCCCCGTTCCGGCCGACCACGCCGATCCGGTCGCCCTCGCTGACGCCGAGGGAGACTCCGTCGAGCAGTGCACGGGTGCCGTACACCTTGCTGACGGACTCGACATTGACCAGGTTGACGGCCATTTCTCTCCTGAACAAGGGGGACGATCGACCCTCAAGGGTAGTCCGCGCGGTGAGCGTCCCCCGCCGCGAGTTCTTCGCCCCCTCCGCCCCTGCCCGGCCCGTACCCGGGGGCGCTGCTCCCGCAGGCCTGCTCCTCCGTCGCCGGAGGGGCCGAATTCTCAGCCGAGCACGATCGCGCCCGGCGCCGGGGACTCCGTGACGCGGACCGCCCGGCAGGTGCCCGAGGCGAGCAGCAGCTCGCCGATCGTCCGCGCGGACTCCGCGTCGGGGGCGAGGAACGCCGTGGTCGGGCCCGAGCCTGAGACGAGCGCGGCCAGGGCGCCGGCCGCGCTCCCCGCCGCGAGCGTGTCGGCGAGGGCCGGGAAGAGGGAGAGGGCCGCGGGCTGGAGGTCGTTGGAGACGGTGCGCGCGAGAGCGTCCGCGTCCCCCTTCGCCAGCGCGTCCAGCAGGTCCTGCGAGGCGACCGGCTCCGGAACGCGTAGGCCCTCGTTCATCCGGTCGAACTCGCGGAAGACCGCCGGGGTCGACAGCCCGCGCTCGGCCATCGCGAAGACCCAGTGGAAGGTCCCGCCGACCTCCAGGGCGCGCAGCTGCTCGCCCCGCCCGATGCCGAGCGCCGCCCCGCCCACCAGGGAGAACGGCACATCGCTGCCCAACTCGGCGCAGATCTCGAGGAGTTCGTCGCGCGAGGCGTTCGTGCCCCACAGCGTGTCGCAGGCGAGCAGCGCGCCGGCTCCGTCCGCGCTGCCGCCGGCCATGCCGCCGGCGACGGGGATGTCCTTGGCGATGTGGAGATGGACGGCCGGGTCGATGCCGTACCGGCGGCCGAGTTCGACGGCCGCGCGGGCCGCGAGGTTCGTGCGGTCCAGGGGCACCTGTCCGGCGTCCGGGCCCGCGCAGGTGACGCGCAGTTCGTCCGCCGCGGTGACCGTCACCTCGTCGTAGAGGCCGACCGCGAGGAACACGTTGGCCAGGCCGTGGAAGCCGTCGGGGCGGGCGCCGCCGACCGCGAGCTGGACGTTGACCTTGGCAGGGACGCGTACCGTCACCGTCTCCGTCACGGCTGGGTCGACTCCTCGTTCTCGGCGCCGTTGTCACCGGCGTTCTCGGCGGGGTACTGGCGGGCGCCCTTGGTGTCCCCGCCGTTCGCCCTGCCGCGGTTCTCCGCGATCCGGACGAACTCCTCGACCGTCAGGGACTCCCCACGGGCCTGCGGCGAGACCCCGGCGGCGACGAGCGCGGCCTCCGCGGCGGGCGCCGAACCGGCCCAGCCGGCGAGGGCGGCGCGCAGCGTCTTGCGCCGCTGGGCGAAGGCGGCGTCCACCGCGGCGAACACCTCGCTCTTCGTGGCGGTCGTCCTGATCGGCTCGGCGCGCCGGGTGAGCGCCACGAGTCCGCTGTCGACGTTGGGCGCCGGCCAGAAGACATTGCGTCCGATGGAGCCGGCCCGCTTCACGTCGGCGTACCAGTTCGCCTTCACGGACGGCACGCCGTACACCTTCGAGCCGGGCGGGGCGGCGAGCCGGTCCGCGACCTCCGCCTGGACCATCACGAGGGTGCGCTCGATGGTCGGGAAGGTGTCGAGCATGTGCAGCAGGACGGGCACGGCGACGTTGTACGGGAGGTTCGCGACCAGCGCGGTCGGGGGCGGGCCCGGCAGTTCCCGGACCTGCATGGCGTCCGAGTGCACCAGCGCGAACCGGTCGGCCCTCTTCGGCATCCGGGCCGCGACCGTCGCGGGGAGCGCGCTCGCGAGGACGTCGTCGATCTCGACGGCGACGACCCGGTCCGCCGTCTCCAGCAGGCCGAGCGTCAGCGAGCCGAGGCCGGGACCCACCTCCACGACCACGTCGTCGGGCCGCACTTGCGCGGTCCGCACGATGCGGCGCACCGTGTTGGCGTCGATCACGAAGTTCTGGCCGCGCTGCTTGGTGGGCCGTACGCCGAGGGCTGCCGCGAGTTCGCGGATCTCGGCGGGGCCCAGGAGGGCGTCGGAGGTGGGGCTGGTCACGAGCCAAGGGTACGGGGGGTCCGGCCTCAGCCGTGCAGCCGTGGCCCGCAGTGCGGCCAGGGACTCGCCCCGCGGCGCACGTACAGCTTCTTCGCCCGGAAGGTCTGTTCGGCGGCCGAGGCGTCCTGGGGGCGCCCGCTGCCGCCGAGGTTGTGCCAGGTGTGGGTGTCGAACTGGTAGAGGCCGCCGTAGGTGCCGGACGGGTCCACGGCGCCGGGTCGGCCGCCGGACTCGCAGGCGGCGAGACCGGACCAGTTCAGGTGGTCGGCGCCGCCGGTGGACGGGGGATGCGGCTTCGTACCGACCCTGACCAGCTGGTTCTGCGGCTGCCGCACCACCTCGGACCGGACGAGCCGCGGCCGCTGCTTGACGCCGTTGACGGTGCGCAGGGTGTAGGTGATGCGCAGCGCTCCGTACTGGCCGGGGCGTTCGACGACCTCCATGCCCTTGAACAGCGAGGAGTCGTCCGCCCGCCGCACCTCGAACGGAATCGGTTCCTCACGGACCTCCCTGGCCCCGGTGACCCGCAGAACGGTGACGGTCTGCCCGTCCCGCGGGAAGCTCCCGGCCGGCACGGAGGTCATGTCCTGTCCGTGCAGGGTGATCCCGGCCTCCTGGACGGCCTCCCGGACGCTCGCGGCGTTCGTGCGGATCGTCCGCGCCCGGCCGTCGGCCATGATCGTGACCGCGCGTTCGGTCCGCACGTCGAGCGCCAGGCCCTCGCGCCCGATGGGCTGCGAGCGCGAGGTCGACAGGTGCGCACCCTCGGCACGCACCCCCAGTTGGCTGAGCGCCCCTTCCACGGTGTGCTCCGTCGTCCACACCCTGCGTCGCTCCCCGTCGAGGGTGAGGTGCACCGGGCGCCCGTAGCGCACCGCGACCTCGTCCCCGTTGGTGAGGGCGGTGCCGGGGGCGGGCGCGACCACGTCGTGCGCGCCCACCTTCACGCCTTCGTCGGCGAGCAGTTCCGTCACGTCGTCCGCGAACGTGTGCAGCGTGCGCGGTCGGCCGTCGACGCTGAGCTCGATCGCCTTGTCGTTGGCGACGAACGCGGAGGTGCCGCCGGCCAGGAAGGCCACGACCAAGGCCTGCGGGAGCAGCCGGCGCAGGGATTCGGGGCGCTCGGGGATGCGCTTGCGCCGGGCCGCGCGGCGCGCCTCGGCCCGCCCACCCGTCGCGCGCGCCCCGGCCCGCCCGTCCCGCCCGCCGGCGCCGTCCGTGCCGTCCACACCGCCCGCAGGAGTCGTGAAGGCCACGGTGTCCGCCTGCTGACGCGGCAGGCGGGGCTCGGTCGGCGCGTCGGACGCGCCGGGCACACCCCGTACGCCGGACGCTCCGAACACACCGGGCGTCCCGGGTGCACGGGGCGTGTTCGGTACCGCGGGCTCGGGCGTGGGCGTCCGGTACGCCGGACGGTAGGGGTCCGGGTAGCCCGTGCCGTACGGCCCGTAGCGCGGGTACTCCGTGTAGCCCGCCTCGTAGCCCGGGTACTCCTGGTAGCCGGGGTAGGGCGCGACGGCCGCGCGGACCCCTCCGGGCCCGTCGGAGGCGTCACGCGCATCGAACGCGCCAGGCGCGTCGGACGTACCAGGCACACCAGGCACACCAAGCACACCCAGCGGGTCCGCCGCGGCGGGCGCACCGGCCGCGGCGGCGCCGCCGGTGACACCGACGACGACGGTGGTGGCTTCGGCGCCACCGGTCGGTCCATACGTCTCGTACTGCTCGTACCGCGAGCTGCTCACGACGACACGCTCCAGGGTCCGGATCGGGCGACCAGAACCTAGCGGAGCGGTCGTCACTCTCCCAAGCAACGCGGCTACGTTGTGTCGCGACACTCCCTCGCGAAAGACCCCTGTCCGGCCAGGGAAAACCCCGGGGAGCGTTACAGATCAGTAATCGAACGCGCGCGCTGTGTTGGCGGAGATCGAGGTCGCCAGCGTGTCTTCGTCGATCCCCCGCACCGCGGCCATGGCGCGCACCGTGACCGGAATGAGATACGGCGCGTTGGGCCGTCCGCGGTACGGCACGGGGGTCAGGAAGGGCGCGTCGGTCTCGACGAGGACGAGTTCGAGCGGGGCCACGGCCAGCGCGTCGCGCAGCGGCTGGGCGTTCTTGAAGGTCATGTTGCCGGCGAAGGACATGAAGTAGCCGGCGCGGGCGCAGATCGCGGCCATGTCGGCGTCGCCGGAGTAGCAGTGGAAGACGGTCCGCTCCGGGGCGCCCTCCTCCTTGAGGATGCGCAGGACGTCGGCGTGCGCGTCGCGGTCGTGGATGACCAGGGCCTTGCCGTGCCGCTTGGCGATCTCGATGTGGGCACGGAAGGAGCGCTCCTGCGCCTCCTTGCCCTCGGGCCCGGTGCGGAAGTGGTCCAGGCCGGTCTCGCCGACGCCCTTGACGTGCGGGAGGGCGGCGAGACGGTCGATCTCCGCGAGCGCCTCGTCCAGCGCGACATCGCCGCCCGGCCGCCGGGCCCCCTGCCGGGACCAGCCGTCGGGATCGCCGTGCACGATGCGGGGCGCTTCGTTGGGGTGCAGGGCGACGGTGGCGTGGACGGCGTCGTACGCGGCCGCCGTCTCGGCCGCCCAGCGGGAGCCGTTCACGTCGCAGCCGACCTGGACGACCGTCGTCACACCGACCGCCGCGGCCTTGGCGAGGCCCTCCTCGACCGTGCCGGACTGCATGTCGAGATGGGTGTGCGAGTCGGCCACGGGAACGCGCAGGGGCTCGGGGAGCGGAGGCGCGGCGTTCTTGTCGGGGGCGTCGGAAGCGGAGGAAGGCATGCCCCGATCCTACGAAGGGGGCACGCCCGGCCTCACCTCGCGGGGAGCCGGGAGTCCCTCCCGTGGGTCCCGCCCGGCCCGGTCAGCCCGCCCGGCGGTGCTGGAACGGGTGCAGCAGATCCGACAGGTGCCAGTGGTGCGGCTCCTTCGGGGCGTCGGAGGACTCGGTCGGCGTCTCCCCCTCCGGGCCGTCCTCGGGCTGTCGCGGCACCGGACGGTGCGGGCGGTGCGGGCGGTGCGTCATGGAGTGCATGGAGTCGAGAACGGAGGACACCTGACCGGCACGCATGATGCGCACCACGTGGCTGTCGCAGTTCAGGCAGGTGGGCCGGCTGAGGGGCGACGGCACGACATGGCCGTTCGCCACGTACACCACGTACTCGCCGCCTTCTGCGTCGCGGTGGTGCTCGATCTCGTACGACTGTTCCCAGCCGTGCCCGCAGCGCATGCAGGCGAAAGAATACGATTCGTGAACCACGGCCGTCGCCGTGCCGCGATGCCCGGTCTGTTCGGTGACCTGACCAGCGGCGATACCGCCGGTCCGTCCTGTCATCTCACTCATGCCAGCTCCTCTTGTCCGCTGGACAAGCACCTCCGTCGACGGAATTCCCCCTGAATTCCATCGATTCGCCGAAGGCGAGGGACGGGTACGTCCCTGCGTCCAGTGGACGCTTCTCCCGGCACGAACGCATCCGGCCTGCCGAGTGTTGGAGGCGTTTTGGCCTTTCCTTGTCGGAAGGCTCCTGTTACGCGGCCTGATCTTTGCTTTTCACGATAGTCCTTTGCCCTTCTATGGGCCGCTTCGTGCGGCGTTCTTTGCCGCGACGACCGCATCGAAGACGTCCCGCTTGGGAATTCCGGCCTCCGCGGCGACGGCGGCGATGGCCTCCTTGCGCCGCTCCCCCGCCTCCTCGCGCACCTGGACCCTGCGCACCAGCTCGGCGGCGTCCAGTTCCTCGGCGCCCTTTTCGGGAGCGCCCTCGACGACGACGGTGATCTCGCCGCGGACACCCTCGGCGGCCCAGGCGGCCAGCTCGCCCAGCGGACCGCGCTTGACCTCCTCGTACGTCTTGGTCAGTTCGCGGCAGACGGCGGCGCGCCGCTGGGCGCCGAAGACCTCCGCCATGGCGGCGAGGGTGTCGTCGAGCCGGTGGGGCGCTTCGAAGTAGACGAGCGTCCGGCGCTCCTCGGCGACCTCGCGCAGCCGGGACAGCCGCTCGCCGGCCTTCCTGGGCAGGAAGCCCTCGAAGCAGAAGCGGTCGACGGGCAGGCCGGACAGCGCGAGCGCGGTGAGCACGGCGGACGGGCCGGGTACCGCGGTGACCTTGATGTCCTTCTCGACCGCGGCCGCGACCAGCCGGTAGCCGGGGTCCGACACGGACGGCATCCCGGCGTCCGTCACGAGCAGGACCCGCGCCCCGCCGACCAGCGCCTCGACGAGTTCCGGGGTCCGGGCGGCCTCGTTCCCCTCGAAGTACGACACGACACGCCCCGTCGTCTGGACACCGAGTGCCTGGGTGAGCCTGCGCAGCCTGCGGGTGTCCTCGGCGGCGACGACATCGGCCCCGGTCAGTTCCGCCGCGAGCCGTGGCGGCGCGTCGGAGATGTCGCCGATGGGGGTGCCTGCCAACACAAGGATTCCTGTCACGGTTCCATCCTCGCAGGGGCGCGGCCCGACAAGCTCATCCGACCGGAAGGGCCCATGCACGGGACTCCCACAGACCTGTTCCCTACGATGGCGCGGTGACCAGTACCGCGTCCTCCACGGACACCCGGCAGGGCCAGGCCGCAGCGCAGCAGCCGTCGTGGCAGCAGCGGCTGCGCCGATTCGGCTACACGGCGCCGCCCAGAAGTGATGTGCGCGACCGGCTCGTACCGCCGTACGCCGAGCCCGGCCCCGGGATCTGGGCCGCTCTCGGGCTGCGTCAGGAGGTCGCCGACCGTTTCAACCGCTGGTCGGGGTGGGTGGGCCCGCTCCTGGTGACCCTGCTCGCCGGGCTGCTGCGGTTCTGGAACCTGGGCAGCCCGAAGGCGGTGATATTCGATGAGACGTATTACGCGAAGGACGCCTGGGCACTCTTCCACCGCGGCTACGAGGTCAACTGGGCCAAGGACGCCAACGACCTGATCCTCCGGAGCAACGGGCATGTGCGGGTCCCGAGCGACGCCGCCTATGTCGTGCACCCGCCGATCGGCAAGTACGTCATCGGGCTCGGCGAGTGGATGTTCGGGTTCAACCCCTTCGGCTGGCGCTTCATGACGGCGCTGCTCGGCACGCTGTCGGTGCTGCTGCTGTGCCGGATCGGGCGGCGGCTGTTCCGCTCGACGTTCCTCGGCTGCCTCGCGGGCACGCTGATGGCCGTGGACGGTCTGCACTTCGTGATGAGCCGCACCTCGCTGCTCGACGGTGTGCTGATGTTCTTCGTCCTGGCGGCCTTCGGCTGTCTGGTCGTCGACCGCGACAAGGCACGGGCCAGGCTGGCGGCGGCGCTGCCCATCGACGCGGACGGCGTCGCCCACCCCGACGCGCAGACCGCCGAGACCACCCGTCTGGGGTGGCGGCCCTGGCGCTGGACGGCGGGCCTGATGCTGGGCCTGGCCATCGGCACCAAGTGGAACGGGCTGTACGTCCTCGCCGCGTTCTGCGTCATGGCGGTTCTGTGGGACGCGGCCTCGCGCCGGGTCGCGGGCGCCCGGCAGCCCTACGTGGCGGCGCTCAAGCACGACACGGGCATCACGTTCCTGGCGACGGTCCCGGTCGCCCTGGCCGTGTACCTGGTCTCCTGGACCGGCTGGATCCTGTCGCCGGACAACGGCAAGGGCGGCTACTTCCGCAACTGGGCCGTGACGGACGGCAAGGGGGGCAACTGGACCTTCCTCCCGGACTGGCTGCGCAGCCTGTGGCACTACGAGCACGAGGTCTACAAGTTCCACGTCGGGCTGGTGTCGCCGCACACCTACCAGTCCAACCCGTGGAGCTGGCTCGTCCTCGGCCGCCCGGTCTCGTACTTCTACGAGTCCCCGCTGCCCGGCAAGGACGGCTGCCCCTCCGACGCCGGCGACAAGTGCGCCCGTGAGGTGCTGGCGCTCGGCACGCCCCTGCTGTGGTGGGCCGCCTGCTTCGCGATCGCCTACGTGCTGTGGCGCTGGGCCTTCCGCCGCGACTGGCGGGCGGGCGCCATCGCCTGCGGCGTCGCGGCCGGCTACCTCCCCTGGTTCATGTACCAGGAGCGCACGATCTTCTTCTTCTACGCCGTCGTCTTCGTCCCGTTCCTCTGCCTCGCCGTCGCGATGATGATCGGCGCGATCCTCGGCCCACCCGGCGCCGGAGAACGCCGCCGCGTCATCGGCGCGGCGGGAGCGGGCGTCCTGGTCCTCCTGATCGTCTGGAACTTCATCTACTTCTGGCCCCTGTACACGGGCACGGCGATCCCGATCGACCAGTGGAGATCGCGGATGTGGCTGGATACGTGGGTCTAGCTGGGCGGACGCACGACGAGGGCACGGCTTTCCGCCGTGCCCTCGTCGTCGTTGCCGGTCCGTCGCGGCTGACGCCGGCCACCCCCTGAAGGCCCGTCGAAGTCCGGAACCCGGTCCGGCTCCTGGCCGAGAACAACCCACGTGGGCTCGTACAACCATCGGCCCCCGTCGGCGATCTACGTCCGCGGCCGGATCGCTTCCGGTCCCCGACAAGCCGAAGGAGCATCGTGCCGCGACTCTTGCCCCGCCACGCCCTGCGGGCCGGCGCCACCGCCGTCGCGGTGGGCCTGATGGCCCTTGGTGCGCCAACTCCCGGCCAGGCCGCCGAGGCCGACGCGTCGCTGAAGTTCACCTCCACCCAGCTCGACGATCCGGTCACCGTGAAGCCGTACGTGGACTCCACCGCTTACGCCTACCTGAACGCGCGCAACATCGGCTCCAAGGAGCTGACCGACTTCACGGTGACCATCGACGCCACCGCGCTCAAGGGCCAGATGAGCCTGTCGGTGGACCAGTCCTGCGCCAAGAAGCAGGAACTGCTCCTCGTCTGTGACGGCAAAACCTTGAACGGGGGAAAACCGCTCAAGCCCGGCGACATCCTGCGTGCCCCCTCCCTGCACTTCAAGACGCCGGCGACCGCGCGGCCCGGTTTCACGGGCGGGGTCCGGGTCTTCGGACAGGCCGGTGACACAGCACTCGGAGAGATCACGATCCAGACCGCCGCGCCGGACATGGGCCCGCTCATCGACCGGGGCCATACCAACGCTGCCGAGACCAGACCCGGCGCGACACTGCGCCCCGCGGTCGGCTTCACGCAGTACAGTTCCCGGCCCCTGCAGGGTGTCTACGTGGCCGCCTGGTTCTCCCAGGGCCTCTCCCTCGCCGACGTGCCCAGCAACTGCGAGGTCGGTCGGCAGGGAGCACGCTGCCACATCGAGGCCGCGGTCGAACCGGGTGGCTCCTACGACCTCGACGGATTCACGCTGAAGGTCGGCGGCACAGCGTTGAACGAGACCTGGAACCTGAGTGTGTACGAGACGGCCGAGGGCTACGGTTGGCTGCACCTCACCGACGTCCACCGCGGTACCGGACGCGCGATGAGAATCCTCCCCCGGGCCGGCGGCGCCGGGATCTTCGAGTTCGGGCCCGCGTACGGCCGGGTCGACGTTGCCAACGGCTTCGACTTCGAGGCTGTTGGCGCCACCCTCGACGGCAAGGCCGGACAGGTGGTGAAGGCGGAGTTGGGCATCCGCAACAACGGGCCCGCCACCATGGAGCAGTGGGGCGAAGAACCCGGAGACGACCCCGCCGTCGTCACCGCGGTGGCGGTCCCGCCCGGCACCACGGTGGTGAAGGTCCCCGAAGGCTGCTACTCGTTCGAGGGCCGCCTCAGATCGAGCGAGCCGGGCGCCAGAAGCTACTCCTGCTTCCAGGACAGCGACGACTACTACTTCGACGCGAAGCAGTTCACGCCGTTCGTCTTCGAACTGCGCATCGACAACCCCAATAAGCTCGCCCCCGGTTCGGTCAGGGTGTCGCAGCCCGCCCATGACAGCAACAACAAGAACAACACCGCGGCGATCACGGTGACCGTCGACGGCAAGTCGGCAGGCGGCTCCGGCGGGTCCGGCTCGTCGTCGGCCGGCACCGCATCCACGGGCGGTTCGGGCTCGACAGGCGGTTCGGCGGGCGGCTCCGGCGGCGCCGCCTCGGGCAGCACCACGCAGGGCGGCTCCATGGCCAGCACGGGCGCGGGCGCACTGCCCTGGTACACGGCCGCCGCGGGAGCGGCACTGGCCGTCGGCGCCGGCATGTTCGCCCTCGTACGGCGACGCGTCCGCTGAAACGAGGAACCCCGGGTAAGCAGCGAGCCGACCTGGGGTTCCGATGCGGGCGGCACGCTGCCGACGGTGGCATGGCGGGCCCTGTTTCTCCTTCCGGCCCCAAAACAGCGATCCCGATCGACTGCGGCGGTCGCGGATGTGGCTGGATACGTGGGTCCAGCCGACGGAAACCTGGGGTGGCGCGGCAATCGGCCGCGCCACCATGGTCATCGCTGTTCATGGCGGTTGCCCGGCGGCCGTCGTCGGCCGCCTTCCGACAGTCCGGAGGCGAGTGCCCGCGTGAATGAATCCGTGACGGACCCCGAAGACCGGGAGCAGCAGGCGGATGTCACCCGTCGGCTGCTCGACTACCTGAACGCGCCCATTGCCGCGTACAGCGTCCTGCGCGGCGTCCTGCCCGCGCCGGGCGCCGTACGGATCGCCATCCGTGCCGGAGAGGGCGAGCACGTCATGGACTTGCTCTACGAGATTCCCAACGACACGGTGACCCCGTACCGCATCCCCGGCCTGCTGC
This sequence comes from Streptomyces sp. NPDC026500, assembly GCF_055567635.1. Classification (NCBI taxonomy): domain Bacteria; kingdom Bacillati; phylum Actinomycetota; class Actinomycetes; order Kitasatosporales; family Streptomycetaceae; genus Streptomyces; species Streptomyces sp. NPDC026500. The sequence continues at coordinate 193,032 of NZ_JBVHQB010000018.1, forward strand.
GAACGGTCCTGACCGGGCTCCAGCTCTACAGCAGCAGTGATGTCGACGAGGTCATGGGGATGACGCTCATCCGCCTGCGCCCGGAGGAGATCACTGCGGATCCGGAGCCCGAACAGGGCCGGGCGCTCACCGTCGTGCGCGCCCTGTCCGGCCCCGGCGACGACGAGAACCCCTTCCTGATCGGCTTCCTGATGCACGGCGAGGGCCTGTTGCGGCTGTATGTGCGGCGTCCCGACCGGCCGGGCGTCGTCGGCGTCGACATCCGCACGAGCGAGACGCCCCGCACCGCGCTGATCGCTTCGGTGCCCTCCCTCCTCGGGGAGGAGCAGTACCACCGGTCGGCCCCGGACGACCCGCACTGTGATCTCCTCGTCGACCTGACCGGCTGGTAGAGCTGCGAAGTCCGCGTCCATGAACGCTATTCATGGACGCGGCTCGTCGCCTGGGGCTAACAATTCGGCGAAGGTCTGCACCATGAGCCCCACCCGCGCCTAGAGTGCGAGGTGAACCGGCTTTTCTGAACGCGTTCAGAAGTTCGGAGGAGGGTTCACGGGGAGGGATTCGCGCGATGCGCAAGGGGGCAAGAGCTGCCGTCATCGGCAGCGTGTTCGCGGTGATGGTGGGCGGTGCCGGGTACGGCGCCTACAACGTGGTGACCTCGATCAGCGGGGACGGCGCGGGCGGGGCCGGCGCCGGTCCCGCTCCGGTGAAGACCGGGCCGCCGAGCGGCGCCGAGGTCGAGGAGGCCAGCCGCGCGTTCTTCGCGGCCTGGGAGAAGGGCGACGCGGCCAAGGCGGCCGCGTACACGAACTACGCGTCGAACGCCGAGGTGCTGCTCGCCGGCTACCGCGACGACGCGCACCTGACCGGGGTGAGGATCACGCCGGGAGCGGTTTCCGGGGCGACCGTGCCGTTCTCCGTCAAGGCGACGGTGTCCTACGACGGGAAGAGCAAGCCCTTCGCGTACGACTCGGAACTGACCGTCGTACGCGGGGAGACCACCGGGAAGGCGCTGGTGGACTGGAAGCCGTCCGTAGTCCACCCGGACCTGAAGGACGGGGACACCCTGGTCACGGGCGAGTCGGCGAGCCCGGCGATCGAGGCCGTGGACCGGAACAACGTTGTCCTGACGAAGGAGAAGTACCCGTCCCTGGGGCCGATCCTCGACGCGCTCCGCGAGAAGTACGGCGACACGGCGGGCGGCTCGCCGGGCATCGAGCTGTCGATCCGGCACGGCGGCGAGGGCAGCGGCGACACGACCCTGGTCACTCTCGCCAAGGGGCGGGTGGGCAAGGTCCGTACGACACTCAGCGCGAGCGCGCAGGCCGCCGCCGAGAAGGCGGTCACGCATTACGCCGAGTCCTCCGTGGTGGCCGTGAAGCCGAGCACCGGCGAGGTGCTGGCCGTCGCCAACCACCGCGCGGACGGCTTCAACGCGGCCTTCCTCGGCAAACTCGCGCCCGGCTCCACGATGAAGATCATCAGCGCGGCGACGCTCATCGACAACGGCATCACGACGGCGAACGGTCCCGCGCCCTGCACGGCCACCGCGGTCTGGCAGAGCCAGACCTTCCACAACCTCACGGGCATGCAGCCGCAGGAGAACGCCACGCTCTCCGACAGCTTCGCGCGCTCGTGCAACACGGCCTTCGTGAAGTACGCGGACGCGGTGAAGGTCGACTCGCTGACCAACGAGGCCCAGCAGCGCTTCGGACTCGGGCAGAACAACTGGAAGACCGGCATCGAGTCCTTCGACGGCTCGGTGCCCGCCTCCGGCGGCCCGGACACGGCGGCCAACCTGATCGGCCAGGGCCAGGTCCAGATGAGCCCGCTGAACATGGCGTCGGTGACGGCCACGGCGATGACGGGCGTCTTCCGGCAGCCGGTCATCGTGCCGCGCGCCCTCGACGACCGTGAACTGGCCACCGCCAAGGGCCTGTCCAGCGGTACGGTCGCGCAGCTGCGCTCGATGATGAACCGCACGGCGGTCAGCGGCACCGCGGCGCGGGTGATGGCCGGGCTCGGCGGCAGGATCGGCGCCAAGACGGGCTCCGCCGAGGTGGACGGCCAGGCCAAGTCCAACAGCTGGTTCACCGGGTACCGGAACGACATCGCGGCCGCCGCGATGACCCAGGAGGGCGGTCACGGCGGAGAGGCGGCCGGCCCGATCGTCGCAGCTGTGCTACGAACAGGCGGCTGACATCGTTCCGCACAGGACGGGAGCCTAGGGTGGTGCTCCTCGTTGGGGAGCGAGGGGCGCGAGGGCATCACGGGGCATCAGGGGACGGCGGAGGACGGGAAGCTGTGGGGAAGAGAAGACGCGTCGCCGAGCGACGGAAGACGAAGCAGCCCGCCGTACTCGGCGGGGTGATCGCCGTCGCCGTCGTCGGCGGGGTGTTCGGTGCCTACAGCCTGTACGGCAGTGGCGCGGCGGCCGAGGAGGGGACCACGGCCACCACCCGCAAGGCCGTCAGGACGGGCCCGCTGTCGGCGGCCGAGATCAGCATGGCGTCCACCGCCTTCCTGACCGCCTGGCAGAGCGGCGACGTCACCCGGGCGGCCGCGGCGACCGACGACTCGGCCGCCGCCACGACGACACTGACCGGCTTCGGCAAGGACGCCCACATCAGCGGCGTGACCCTGACGCGCGGCAAGCCGTCGGGCGCCGACGTCCCGTTCACCGTCAAGGCCACCGTCACCTACAAGGGCAGGACCAAGCCGCTGGCGTACTCGTCGAAGCTGACGGTCGTACGCCGGGTCAAGGACGGCGTGGCCCTGGTCGGCTGGAAGCCCTCGGTCGTCCACCCGGACCTCCAGGACGGCGACCGGCTGGAGACCGGCGGGTCCGGGACGCCCCCGATCACCGCCCTCGACCGTCACGGCGGTGAGCTGACCGCCGCCAAGTACCCGTCTCTGGGCACGGTCCTCGACGGACTGCGCGAGAAGTACGGCAAGACGGCCGGCGGCAAGGCGGGCATCGAGCTGCGCGTGGTCCGCAAGGCCGCGGCGAAGGGGGCCCAGAAGACCCCCGACAAAACCCTGCTGACGCTCAGCGCGGGCACGCCGGGCACCGTGAAGACGACAATCAGCCCGGTCCTCCAGGCGGAGGCCGAGCGTCTGGTGGCCGCCAAGCCCAAGGCGTCGGTGGTTCTGATGCGCCCCTCGACGGGCGAGATCATCGCCGTCGCGAACACGGACCACGGCTTCAACACCGCCTTCCAGGGCTCCCTCGCGCCCGGCTCCACGATGAAGGTCATCACGGCGTCGATGCTCTTCGAAAAGGGCCTGGCCTCCCCCGACAAGCCGCACCCCTGCCCCAAGACGGCGACGTACGGCGGCTGGAAGTTCCACAACGACGACGACTTCGAGATCAAGAACGGCACGTTCAAGGCGAGCTTCGCGCGGTCCTGCAACACGGCCTTCATCACGCAGGCGAAGAAGCTGCAGAACGACGACCTGACCAAGCAGGCCCAGCAGGTCTTCGGGCTGAGCCGGAACAACTGGGCCATCGGCGTTCCGTCGTTCGACGGTTCGGTGCCGGTGCAGAGCGCCGCGCAGATGGCCGCGTCGCTGATGGGCCAGGGCGGGGTCCGCATGAACCCGCTGAACATGGCGTCCGTCGCCTCCACGGTCCAGTCCGGCAGCTTCCACCAGCCGTACCTGGTAGACCCGTCGGTCGATCACCGCACGCTGGCCACGGCGTCCCGCACCCTGCCCGCGGCCACGCTCGCCCAGTTGCGCGAGGTGATGCAGTACACGGCCTCCGCCGGCACCGCCGCCTCGGCCATGGCCGGCCTCGGCCCCGACTTCGGCGCCAAGACCGGCTCAGCCGAGGTCGACAACCAGGAAAAGCCCAACGGCTGGTTCACGGCCTGGAAGGGCGACCTGGCGGGAGCGGGCGTCGTCCAGCAGGGCGGCCACGGCGGCACCACGGCCGGCCCGATAGTGGCAGCCCTCCTGAAGGCCGGCAGCTGACTCCCGGCCACCCACCCGGCTCCCGGAAGCGGACGGGCCCCGGGAGCACAACTCCCCCTGGACGAGCGGTGGTCGGGGGCGGGCGATGCCGATGGGTGCCTCCAGTCTCCACTCCGCCGGACATCCCCGACGACCTCGCGGCGTTCATCGAGCCCTTTGAGGACGACCCGGGCCCACCGTTCGACCGGTGGCCGGGCCTGGCCCCCGCCGGCCGGGCGGTACCCGGTCGCGTGGCGATTACACCGACCGCTAGCGTGCCGTGCATGAACGTCACCGATGAGAACTCCGGCGAGGAGCAGTCCCCCGTCGTGAACGACATCCACCCCCGTTTCGCCGAGGCCCTGCGGGAGCTGGGTCTCGGCGAGGTGATCGGACGGGTCCGGCGCTTTCCCGACACGGCCCGCACCACCGCGGAGGCCGCCGCGGCGATCGGCTGCGAGCCGAGCCAGATCTGCAAGTCGCTGTTCTTCGCGGCGGACGGGGTCCCGGTGCTGGTGCTCCTGGACGGCTCGGCACACGTCGGCATGGAGCTCGTACGGCGGGAGCTGGGTGCCGAGAAGCTCACCCGGGCCGGAGCCCACCTCGTACGGGAGTCGACCGGGTACGGGCCCGGCGCCGTGCCGCCCTTCGGGCACCGGACGAGGACCCGTGTCCTGGTGGACCGTTCCCTGCTCGGCCACGACACGGTGTGGACCTCGGCGGGCACCCCGCACACCGTCTTCCCCATGGACCCGAAGAGCCTGATCGCCCACGCGGGCGGCACGGTGGTGGATGTGCGCGAGCCGATCGCGTGACACCGCTCGTCACCGCGGCCGTCCTGCTCGCCGCGGTCACCCACGCCGGCTGGAACGCGCTCGCGCACCGCATCGAGGACAAGCTCGTCGGCTTCACGCTGATCGCCGGCGGCGGCATGCTCATCGGCCTGGTCATGGTGCCGTTCGTGGCGTTCCCGGCGTCCGGGGCATGGCCGTACCTGATCGTCTCCGCCCTCGTCCACATCGCGTACTACGTGCTGCTGATGCGCTCCTTCCGGCTCGGGGACTTCGGGCAGGCGTATCCGATCGCGCGCGGCACCGCCCCGCTGATCGTCACGGTGCTGGCGGCCGTCTTCGCGCACGAGGTGCCCGACGGGTGGGCGGCCTCGGGCGTCGCGCTGTCCTGCGCGGGACTGACGGGTGTCGCGCTGTGGGGTCTGCGCGGCCGGCGCCCGAACTGGGCCGCCATCGGCGCCGCGCTCGCGACCGGCGTGTCCATCGCCGCGTACACCGTCGTCGACGGTCTGGGCGTGCGCGCGTCCGGCACCTCCCTCGGGTACATCGCCTGGCTGATGGCGGTCGAGGGCGTGGCGATCCCGGCGTACGCGCTGTACCGCTGGCGCGGTGAGACCGTCGCACTGCTCAGGCCGGTCGCCGCCGTCGGCTTCCTCGGCGCGGCACTCTCCGTCGCGGCCTACGGGCTGGTCCTGTGGGCCCAGACACGAGCCGAACTGGCACCGGTCGCGGCCCTGCGGGAGTCCTCGATCATCGTGGGAGCAGCCATCGGGGCGGTGTTCTTCAAGGAGCGCTTCGGAGCACCCCGGATCGCGGCGGCAGGACTCCTGGTCGTCGGAATCGGACTGATGCTGCACACGGGGTAGGTGGTCTCGCGCGGGGCTCAGGGACCGGGCGGCGGGTGGGCGAGGCGTCCGCGGGTGGGCGGCGGGCGGGCGCGGGTGGGCGGCCTACGCCTCGGTGGCCGTCCGCACCGCCCGGACCAGCGCCTGCGCCCGCGCGTCCGCCGTCACGCTCGTACGGAAACCGTTGGTGACGTACCCGAAGGCGATGCCCGACTCGGGGTCGGCGAAGCCGAGGGCGCCGCCGCGGCCGGGGTGGCCGAAGGAGCCCGGGGAGAGCAGCGGCGACGCTCCGCCGTGGAGCATGTAGCCGAGGCCGAACCGGGTGTTGACGACCAGGACCCGGTCGGGTCCCGCGGACTGTTCCGTCCGCGCGGCCGACACCGTCTCCGGCGTGAACAGCCGTACGCCGTCCACCTCCCCGATCAGCGCGGCGTAGAAGCGGGCGAGGCCGTCGGCCGTGGCGATGCCGTTCGACGCGGGGAGGGCGGCCGCGCGGTAGGCGGGATCGTTCTCGTCGGGCATCGGGGTGATCGCGGCGAAGGCGCGGCGGGTGAGGCTGTCCGGGTCGGCGTACGCCTCGGAGACCGCCCGCTTCGGACGGGTCTTCAGGCCGCCGGGCGTCGACAGCGCCTCGACCTGCGCGACCCGCCCCACCCGGCCGGCCACCGACTCCGGAAGCCCGACCCACAGGTCCAGGTCCAGCGGCCGGGCGATCTCGTCCGCGATCCAGCGGCCGATCGTGCGCCCGGTCACCCGCCGGACCAGCTCGCCCGTCAGCCAGCTGTACGTCTGGGCGTGGTACCCGTGCTCGGTCCCGGGGTCCCACGCCGGCGTCTGCGCGGCCACCGCGGCGGCCGCGAGGTCGAGGTCCGCGGCCTCGGCGGGGCTGAGCGGACGGTCGAGGACGGGCACTCCGGCCCGGTGCGCGAGCAGGTGCCGTACGCGCGTGTGCTCCTTGCCGTGCGCCTTGTACTCGGGCCAGTAGGCGCCGACCGGCGCGTCCAGGTCGAGGTGTCCTCGCTGGGCGAGCAGCAGGAGTACGGCGGCGGCGACGCCCTTCGTCGCGGAGCGCACGATCTGCGCGGTGCCGCGCTGCCAGGGCTCGGTGCCGTCGACGTCACGGGTGCCGCCCCACAGGTCCACGACCTTGTGCCCGTCGCGGTACACGGTGACGGCGGCGCCCCGGTCCCCCAGCGCCGCGAAGTTGCCCGCGAACGCCTCCCTGACCGGCTCGAAGCCCTCGGCCACTGTGCCGTTCACGTTCACGCCCGCGCTCCCTGTCGCCTCACCGCTGCCGAAGTTCCAGCAGTCAGTGCAACACGCGTCCACGGGCTCCGATTCCTGGTGCTCCTAGCCCAGCAGGATCGTGACCTCGATGTTGCCGCGGGTGGCGTTGGAGTACGGACAGACCTCGTGCGCCGCGTCCACGAGCTTCGTCGCCACGTCCTCGTCGACGATGGGGAGCGAGACACTCAGGGCGACCGCGAGTCCGTAGCCGCGCTGCTTGTTCGGGCCGATCCCGACCTTCGCCGCGACCGTGGAACCGGTGAGGTCGAGGCCGGCGCGGCGGCCCACCAGCACGAGCGCGTTGTGGAAGCAGGCGCTGTACCCGGCCGCGAACAGCTGCTCCGGGTTCGTCCCGTTCCCGTCGCCGCCGAGCGCCGGCGGCATCGCGACCTTCAGTTGGAGCTGCCCGTCCTGGCTGGTCACATGGCCGTTCCGGCCGCCGTGAGCGGTGGCCTCGGCGACATACATGATCTTCGTCGGACGGGTGTCGACAACGGCGCCGTCGATCACGGCAGGACCTCCCCCAGAGCGGACAACACAGGAGTGCACAAGTACATCGTGCACAAGGTACCGGTTGGTATGGGAGTCCGGAATGCCCAGGGGCGAGAAGCCCGGGTGACCGCAGGCCGGAAGCCCGGTGACCGGGGACGGGAAGAGCGGGTGACCGGAGGCCGGAAGCCCGGGTGACCAGGGGCGGGAAGCCCCTTGACCAGAGCGGGAAGCCCGGGCGAACAGGGTGGAAAGTCCGGGCGAACAGGGCTGCCCGTGGCTCGGCAAGGAGTGGCGGTCCCGCGCCGCCGCGATCTCCCGCGCGGGTCAGCGGCCCCGCGCCGCCGCGTCCTCCGCGCGCTCCGTCAGCCGCCGCAGTTCCCCGCGCAGTCGCGTGACGTCGGCCTCGCTCATACCGGTCGCCGTCAGCAGCGCCTGCGGCACCTCCTCCGCGCGCTCCCTGAGCACTTCGCCGCGCCCGGTGAGGGCGACGCGCACGGAGCGTTCGTCGTGCGCCGAGCGCTCACGGCGTACGAGCCCGGCCGACTCCAGCCGCTTGAGCAGCGGCGACATCGTGCCGTAGTCGAGGTGCAGGGCGGTGCCCAGCTCCTTGACCGTGGTCTCGCCTCGCTCCCAGAGGACCAGCAGGACGAGGTACTGCGGGTAGGTGAGGCCGAGTTCCTCCAGCAGCGGGCGGTACGCGGCGGTCACGGCACGCTGGGCGGCGTACAGCGCGAAGCACAGCTGGTCGTCGAGCAGCAGCGACCCGGCCGGCGACCCGACGTCCTCTTGTTTCGTCACGCCCCCATTGTCACGGAGCGCGGGTCGAACCCGAAGGGGAGCTCCAGACGGTGGGTGCGCATGAGCTCGTCGTCCGAGAGGAGGGCGCCGGTCCCGCCGTCGGCGACGATCACGCCGTCGCTGAGGACGAGGGAGCGGGGGCACAGTTCGAGGGCGTACGGCAGATCGTGGGTGACCATGAGGACGGTGACGTCCAACGAGCGCAGGATGTCGGCGAGTTCGCGCCGGGAGGCGGGGTCGAGGTTGGAGGAGGGCTCGTCGAGGACGAGGATCTCCGGCTCCATCGCCAGCACCGTCGCGACGGCCACCCGGCGCCGCTGCCCGAACGACAGATGGTGCGGCGGACGGTCGGCGAAGGCTTCCATGCCGACCCGCTCCAGCGCCGTACGGACGCGTTCCTCCAGTTCGGCGCCCTTCATGCCCGCGGCGGCGGGACCGAAGGCGACGTCCTCGCGCACGGTCGGCATGAACAGCTGGTCGTCCGGGTCCTGGAAGACGATGCCGACCTTGCGCCGGATCTCGGCCATGTGCCGCTTGCCGACCGGGAGTCCGGCGACCGTCACCGTTCCGGCGCCGCCGGTCAGGATGCCGTTGAGGTGCAGGACGAGGGTGGTCTTGCCGGCGCCGTTCGGGCCGAGCAGCGCGACGCGCTCGCCGCGCCCGATGCCGAAGTCCACGCCGAACAGGGCCTGGTGCCCGTCGGGGTAGGCGAACGCGAGTCCGGAGACCTCCAGCGAAGCCGGCACGGCGTCCGTCCCCCCGGTCGTCCCCCCAACCGCCCCCGCGCTCGTCCCCGCGGAGATCCCCCCGGGTGTCCCCCCGGGCATCTCCGCGGACTTCTCTCCCGGCGTCCCCACAGCCATCTCCCCGGTCGTTCCAGCAGACATCACAGCGTCCATCCCAACAGGCACACGACAAGGGCGGCGAACGGAAGGGCGAGGGCGTACGACCACTGCGCCCGGGACGCGGTCACCTCGTCGATGACGGGCATGGAACCGGCGTATCCCCGGCTCACCATGGCCAGATGTACGCGTTCCCCGCGCTCGTAGGAGCGGATGAACAGCGCGCCCGCCGACTTCGCGAGCACCCCCCAGTGCCGTACTCCGCTCGCCTCGAAGCCGCGCGACTCCCGCGCGATCCGCATGCGCCGCATCTCGTCCGTGATGACATCGCCGTAGCGGATCATGAAGGAGGCGATCTGCACGAGGAGCGGCGGGAGCTTCAGCCGTTGCAGTCCGAGGAGCAGTTCCCGCAGTTCGGTGGTGGAGGCGAGCAGGACGGAGGCGGCGACGCCGAGAGTGCCCTTGGCGAGGACGTTCCAGGCGCCCCACAGGCCGTTGACGCTCAGCGACAGCCCCAGGACGTCCACCCGCTCGCCCTCCGCCACGAACGGCATCAGCACCGCGAACGCGACGAACGGGATCTCGATCAGCAGCCGCTTCAGCAGGACGCCCGCCGGTACGCGGGCCTGGCGGGCGACCGCCGCGAGCAGTACGGCGTACAGCGCGAAGGCCCACATCGCCTCGCGGGGGGTGGAGACGACGACGACCACGAAGGCGAAGGCCGCGGCGAGCTTGGTGTGCGGCGGGAGGGCGTGGACGGGCGAGTGCCCGTGCCGGTACAACCGGTGTGCGTGGCCCGCCCCCATGTCAGACGCCTTCCGGTACGGAGGTGGGTGAGGTGTCGGACGTACGTCGTCTGCGGACCGCCCAGAAGACGCCGGTGCCCGCGACGACCGTGACGCCGACACCGATCACCCCCGCCAGACCGCCGGAGACACGGGCGTCGGAGACGTCCTTGACCCCGTATCCGGCGAGCGGCGAGTCCCCTGTGGCGTGCTTCCCGGTCCGTGTGTCGATGCCCTTGTCCTTGGCGACCTTCTCCAGGCCGTCGGGGCTCGCGGAGGCGTAGAAGCTGACGAATCCGGCGAGGACGAGGGAGGTGACCAGGCCGGTGATCCACACCTTGCGGTGCGAGGAACGGGCCGCGACGGGGGCGGCGGCCGTGGGGACGTCGACCAGCTCCCCGCCGACCCGCAGCTTGAGCCGCTGCTGGAGGCCGCGGGCGCCGTACACGAGGTCGGGCCGTACGGCGATGACGGCGCCGACGGTGAGCGCGGTGATGACGGCCTCGCCGATGCCGATGAGGACGTGGACGCCGATCATGGCCGTGGCGACCTTGGCGATCGCGACGTCGGTGGTGCCGCCCACCGCGTAGATGAGGGTGAAGGCGACGGCGGCGGCCGGAACGGACAGCAGCGCGGCGGCGAAGGACGCGACGGTGACCGAACGCCGCTTGCGGGGCAGCACCTTCACCAGACCGCGGAAGACGACGTACGAGACGACCGTGGTGACGATCGCCATGTCGGTGATGTTCACGCCGAGCGCGGTGAGGCCGCCGTCCGCGAAGAGGATGCCCTGCATGAGCAGGACGACGGAGACGCAGAGGACACCTGTACAGGGGCCGACGAGGATGGCCGCCAGGGCACCGCCGAGCAGATGTCCGCTGGTCCCGGCGGCGACCGGGAAGTTCAGCATCTGCACGGCGAAGATGAAGGCGGCGACCAGGCCGGCGAGCGGCGCGGTCCGCTCGTCGAGTTCACGGCGGGCACCCCGCAGGCTCACGGCGATGGCGCCGGCGGCGACCACGCCTGCGGCGGCGGAGACCGGGGCATTGATGAATCCGTCAGGCACATGCACCGTTCGATGATAATGCCTTGTTGCGAACGACTTGCAGGAGCGATATGCCTACGAATAGCTTCCGACGGGCGTGAGGGCGGGAGCAGTTCACGGGGGACGAGCCGGCGGACGCGGCGGCGTGAACTCTTCGCGGCGGACGGGCCGGTGCGCGTGTGTCCGGGCGACACCGCGCGCCGTTCGCGACGGATGTGACCGTCGCCGCACACATGCAGCCGCCGCGGCGGGGCAGACGTTCCCCGAGGGGCGGTCACGGGCGGCCGGAGAGCGGTTTCCGTCGGATGTGCGACATTGGAGAGGTGACGGAATTCACAACTTCCGCATAGGTAACGCAGCGTAAGGAGTCGGTTCATGCACGCCGTCGAACAATACGCACGCGCTCATATCGTGACCGACACCGCCGACTCCGCAGACGACGAACACCGGGCCGTCCCGGTGGCCCTCCGGTACGACCCGGAGAGCGACCCCCGCCAGGTGCACATCACGCTGCCCGGCCCCCACGAGTGGGTCTTCGACCGCGAACTTCTCGAGCAGGGCCTGCGCGTCCCCGTCAGCAACGGCGACATACGCATCTGGCCGTGCGGCCGCGTCCAGGCCGTCCTGGAATTCCACTCCACGCACGGGGTGGCGGTCGTGCAGCTCGACACGAAGGCGCTCATGCGCTTTCTCCGTCGTACGTACACGGCCGCCACCCCGGTGGCTCACTGATCGCTCGTCGGCACCGCGCCACGGGACCGGCGAGGTCTCACCGATGCCCTCCTAGAGGCCCTTCCGACTCCGGGGCCTCGGAGGTTTCGGAGGCCCCGAAGCGGTCCCTGAAGTGGACGTCCCGGAGGTCTCCGGGCGGGTCAGGGCTCAGACTCCGGCGAGTTCCCGGTCGTGGTCCCCTTCGCGCTTCTTCTCGTCGAGCGCGCGCAGGCCCTCGCCCTCGACGTCCACGTTCGGCAGCGCGCGGTCCAGCCACTTCGGCAGCCACCAGGCCCGCTTGCCCAGCAGCGCGAGCACCGCCGGGACGAGCGCCATCCGCACGACGAACGCGTCGAAGAAGACGGCGATCGCGAGGCCGAAGCCGATCATCTTGATCATCGACTCGCTCGACCCGATGAATCCGGAGAACACGGCGATCATGATGACCGCGGCCGCCGTGACGACCCGTGCGCCGTGCTTGAACCCGGTCACGATCGCCTGGCCGGGCTTCTCCCCGTGGACGTAGGCCTCTCGCATACGTGTCACGAGGAACACCTCGTAGTCCATGGCCAGACCGAAGACGACGCCCACCATGAAGATCGGCATCATCGACATGATCGGGCCGGTCTCCTCGACGCCCATCAGACCGGACAGCCAGCCCCACTGGAAGACCGCGACGACCGCGCCGAGGGCCGCCATCACGCTGAGCAGGAAGCCGAGAGCCGCCTTCAGCGGGACGAGGATCGAGCGGAACACCACGATCAGCAGCAGGAAGGCGAGACCGACCACGAGCGCGAGATACGGGATCAGCGCGTCGTTGAGCTTCTGCGAGAAGTCGATGTTCATGGCCGTGGAGCCGGTGACCAGCACCGTCGCGCCCGTCTCGGCCTTGATGCCGGCGCCCCCGCCTCGGATGGTGTGGACCAGGTCCTCGGTCGTGACGGAGGACGGCTTCGAGTCGGGGATCACCGTGATCATCGCGGTGTCACCGGCCTTGTTGGGCGCCGCCGGGCTCACGCTCACGACACCCTTGAGGTCCTTGATCTCGTCATGCACCTTGCTGAACGCCGCCTTGGGCGCGTCGCTCGCCTTCGCGTCCACGACGACCATCAGCGGTCCGTTGAAACCGGGCCCGAAGCCGTCGGAGAGCAGGTCGTAGGCGCGGCGCTGCGTGGTGGACGTCGGCTGAGAACCGTCGTCGGGCAGGCCCAGTTGGAGCGAGGCGGCCGGGACCGCGGCCGCGCCGAGGCCGACCACGCCGAGCAGCAGCACCGCGAGCGGGCGGCGGACGACGAAACTCGCCCAACGGGTGCCCATGTTGGGCTTGCCCGCCTTCTTGGCGGCGCGGCCGCCGCCGAGGAGCCTGCTCTTCTCGCCCGCCGGCTGGACCCTGCGGCCCGCGTAGCCGAGCAGCGCGGGGATCATGGTCAGCGCGATGAGTACGGCGATGGCGACCGTGCCCGCCGCAGCGACACCCATCTTCGTGAGCATCGGGATGTTGACGACCGACAGTCCGACCAGCGCGATCACCACGGTCAGCCCGGCGAAGACCACCGCCGAGCCCGCCGTGCCGACGGCCCGTCCGGCCGCTTCCTCGCGTTCGCGGCCCTCGGCCAGCTCGGCCCGGTAGCGGGAGACGATGAAGAGGGCGTAGTCGATGCCGACCGCGAGGCCGATCATCATCGCGAGGGTGGAGGTGGTGGAGCCGAGGTCGAACGCGCTGGCGAGCGCGGTGATCGTCGAGACGCCGATGCCCACGCCGACCAGCGCGGTCAGCAGGGGCAGCCCGGCCGCGATCAGGGAACCGAAGGTGATGACGAGGACGACCGCGGCTATCGCGATGCCGATGACCTCGCTGGAACCGGTCTCGGGCGTCGCCTGGAGCGCGTCACCGCCCACCTCGACGGTCAGTCCGGAGTGCCGCGCGTCCTGCGCGGCCGCCTTCAGGGCGTCCTTCGAGGCGTCCTTCAGCTCCATTCCGGAAACCTTGTACTTCACCGAGGCGTAGGCGATCGACCCGTCCTTGCTCACGGCGTGGGCCTTGAACGGGTCGGTGACGGAGGTGACCTCGGAACCGGTGCCGAGCACCTTGACGGCATGCTCGACCGTCGCCTTGTTGTCCTTGTCCGCCATCTTCTCGCCGGCGGGCGCCTTGAAGACGACCCGTGCGGTCGCTCCGTCGGCGCTCATACCGGGGAAGCGGTTCTCCAGCAGGTCGAAGGCCTTCTGCGCCTCGGTGCCGGGGACCGAGAACGAGGATGATCCCGCGACGGGCGCGGAGGCTGCGCCGACGCCCGCGAGCGTCAGCAGCGCCACCCAGATCAGGGCGGCGAAGTGCCGTCGCCGGAAGGCGAGTCGGCCGAGTTTGTAGAGGAATGTGGCCACGAGGGCGTACTCCCGGTCAGGTCGTGGAAGGGCAGGGGCTGGTGTGATCACCCGAGTGGGGGCAGGGGGGATCAGCCCGACGACGTGAGCGGCGCGTCAGGTGCGACTACAGAGATCTGTAGGGGGTGAAAGAGGTGAGGGGGATGAAGGAATGAAAAGTCAGGCGCCGAGAGCGGGGAGGACCACGGCGTCGACATACGAATGCAGGAAGGCCTGCGTCGGCGGGAGTTCGTCGATCATGGTGCGGGCCGCGAAGGCGCCGATGAGCATGTGCATCACGTACGGCATCGCCGGGTTGTCGGCACGGATCTCACCTCGGTCGACACCGCGCTGGAGCACCCGGCGCAGCTCTTCCAACTCCGGCTCGATCAGCCACTCCCGGAACGCCTTGAGCAGATCCGGATTCCCGTGCGCCGCCATGGCCAGGCCCCGCATCAGCGCGGAGTCCTGCTCCATCTGGCAGTCGTCCTGCCGGAGCGTGAGTGCGTGGAAGTCGCCCCGCAGGCTCCCGGTGTCCAGGTCGGAGAACTTCAGCGGCTTCTGGTGCCGCAGCGCTTTCACGACGAGCTCGGCCTTGCCGCCCCACTGGCGGTAGAGGGTGGCCTTGCTGGAACGGGTGCGGGCCGCGACGGCGTCCATCGTGAGGGCGTCGTAGCCGACTTCCCGAAGCAGGTCGAGCACGGCCGTGTACAGCTCGGCCTCACGCTCGGGCGTGATCCGACTGCGACGCGCCGTTGCGGCGTCAGCCATCCCACTCACCTCTCCTGCTTCGAACGACACGGATTCGTATGCCTCTGAAGATACCTCCCGACGTCAGCGAAACGAAACCGTTTCGTACGTGTGTTGGGTCACGCACGCAGGTGGTCGAGGGCCGGGACGGATCGGGCACCCGCGTTCCTGAACGCGCCCCGCGTGCACCTCCCGTGTCCCCGCCCGCGCCCACGTCCCACAACGCGCCCCCCGTTCCACAAGTTGCCGGGGCCCGTCCGGCGGAAAAGCATGGGGAGGTGAGCGACGAGTACGAGAACGCGACCATGGACGAGAACTCCCCCGGCTATCTGCGTTTCCCGCACCTGAGCGGCGACCGGCTGTGCTTCGTCACCGAGGACGATCTGTGGCTGGCCCCGCTCGACGGGCGCGGGCGCGCCTGGCGGCTCACCGTCGACCGCACCAAGGTCGGCCACCCCCGTTTCTCCCCCGACGGCCGGCACATCGCGTACACGAGCTGGCGCAGCTTCGTCCCGGAGATCCATCTGGCACCGGTGGACGGCGGACCCGGCCGCCGGCTCACCTACTGGGGCAGCGCCGACACCCAGGTGTGCGGCTGGTCCCCCGACGGCGACATCCTCGCCGTCGCCTCGCACGGCCAGCCCTTCTCGTACTTCACCTGGGCCTACAACGTCGCCACCGACGGCGACCCCGGCCGCAAGCTGCCCTGGGGCCCGGTCTCGGACATCGGCGTCGCCGACATCGAGGGCGAGCGCAGGACCCTGCTGCTGACCGGCACCCCACCGCACGAACCGGCCGCCTGGAAGCGCTACCGGGGCGGGGCCACGGGCCGCATCTGGCTGCACGGCCGACAACTGGTCGCCGACCTCGAAGGCCATCTGGCCTGCCCGATGTTCGTCGGCGGGCGGATCGCGTTCCTCTCCGACCACGAGGGCGTCGGCAACCTCTACTCGTGCGCGTACGACGGCTCCGACCTGCGCCGTCACACCGACCACGACGCCTTCTACGCCCGGCACGCGTCGTCGGACGGCACCCGGGTCGTCTACCAGTGCGCGGGCGATCTGTGGATCGTCGACAACCTGTCCCCCGAGTCGGTTCCGCGCCGTCTCGACGTCCTTCTGGGCGGTCCGCGCGCGGGACGCCGTACGTACCCGGTGCCCGCCGCCCAGCACGTGGACAGCATCTCCGTGGACGAGACGGGCCGGGCCAGCGCCGTCGTCGTACGCGGCAGCCTGTACTGGCTCACCCACCGCGACGGTCCCGCGCGCACCATCGCGGACACCCCGGGCGTACGGGTCCGGCTCCCCGAAATGCTCGGCTCGGGCGGCCAGATCGCCTATGTCACCGACGCGGAGGGCGAGGACGCCGTCGAGATCGCCTACCTGCCGCGCGCCAGCGGCGCCCGCGAGCCGCGCCGCCTCGCCTCAGGCTGGCTGGGCCGCGTACAGGAACTGGTGTCGGACCCGCATGGCGAACGGCTCGCCATCGCCTCGAACGACGGACGGCTGCTTCTGCTCGACGCGACGGAGGAGTCCGCCGACATCCCCGGCGCGGAGCCCGAGGACACTTCCGAAACGGAGCCTGGGGACACCTCGGGCACGAAGCCCGGGGACACCTCGGGCACGAAGCCCGGGGACGCCTCGGGCGCGGAGCCCGAGGACACCTCCGAAACGGAGCCCGGGGGCGCCTCGGGCACACAGTCCGGGGACACCTCCGAAAAGGAGCCCCGGACAGCTGAGGTCACCGAGCTCATCCGTTCCATCAACGGCCCGGTGACGGACCTCGCCTTCTCCCCGGACGGCGCCTGGCTGACGTGGTCGCATCCCGGGATCGGACGCTCCCTGCGGCAGATCAAGATGGCGCGCATAAAGGACCGCCTGATCGTCGACGTCACCAACGGCCGTTTCGAGGACGAGAATCCGGTGTTCACGCGGGACGGCCGCTATCTGTCCTTCCTGTCCTGGCGCGGCTTCGACCCGGTGTACGACGTGCACACCGGGGACCTGTCCTTCCCCCTCGGCTGCCGCCCCTACCTCGTTCCGCTGTCCTCCGCCACCCCCTCCCCGTTCGCCCTGAACCCGGACGGGCGGCCGGTCGCCGGGGGCCTCGACCCGGTCGAGGAGGGGCCCGGCGACGGCAGCGCGACGACCGTCGAACTCGAAGGCCTGGAAAGCCGGGTGACGCCCTTCCCGGTCACCGCCTCCAAGTACTCGGCGCTGCGCCCGGTCTCGGGCGGCGGCCTGGTCTGGCTGCGCTGGCCGATCTCCGGAGCGCTGGGCGAGACGTTCGCCAACCCGGACGACACGACCGGCCGTCCCACCCTGGAGTTCTTCAACATCACCAAGGCGAAGAAGTCCGAACTCGTCGACCATCTCGACTGGTTCGCGGTGAGCGGCGACGGCTCCCGGCTGGTCGTCGTCGACGAGGGCGACCTGCGCGCCGTGCCCTCCACCGAGTCCGGCGACAGCGACTCGACCGTCTGGATCGACCTGCGCCGCATCCTGCACGAGGTGGACCCGCCCGCCGAATGGCGCCAGGCGTACGCGGAGGCCGGCCGCATCATCCGCGCCTACTACTGGGACCCGAACATGTGCGGCCTCGACTGGGACGCGATCCTGGAGCAGTACCGCCCGCTGGTCGAACGGGTCGCCTCCCCGGACGAGTTCGCGGACCTGCTGCGCGAGGTCCTCGGCGAACTGGGCACCTCGCACGCGTACGTCACCGCCGCGCGCCGCAACGAGGGTCCGCCCCACTACCAGCGCTGGCAGGGCCTTCTCGGCGCCAACTTCGTCTGCCGCGACGGCAGTTGGATGCTCAAGCGGATTCTGCCCGGCGAGTCGTCCGACTCCAAGGCGCGCTCGCCGCTGGCGGGCGCCGGCATCCGCGAGGGTGCGGTCCTCACCCATGTCGACGGGCGTCCGGTGGACCCGGTCGCCGGCCCGTATCCGCTGCTCGCGGGCGCGGGCGGTACGACGGTGGAGCTGACCTTCACCCCGGCGGAGGGCGAGGGCCGCTCGCGCCGGGTGGCCGTGGTCCCGCTGATCGACGAACGCCCGCTGCGCTACCAGGACTGGGTGGCCAAACGCCGCCAGGTCGTACGGGAGTTGAGCGGCGGGCACTGCGGCTATCTGCACATCCCCGACATGGGCGGCTCGGGGTGGGCCCAGTTCAACCGCGATCTGCGGATGGAGGTCTCGCGCCCGGCCCTCATCGTCGACGTACGGGGCAACGCGGGCGGGCACATCAGCGAACTGGTCGTCGAGAAGCTGACCCGCAAGATTCTCGGCTGGGACCTCACCCGCGACGCCCAGCCGGTGTCGTACGCCTCCAACGCCCCGCGCGGCCCTGTGGTGGCCCTGGCCGACGAGGCGACGTCGTCCGACGGCGACATGATCACCGCCGCCTTCAAACTGCTCAAACTGGGCCCGGTGGTGGGGCAGCGCACCTGGGGCGGTGTGGTCGGCATGACCGGCCGCCACCGTCTCGGCGACGGCACGGTCATCACGGTGCCCATGAACGCCGCGTGGTTCGACGCGTACGGCTGGTCCGTGGAAAACCACGGCGTCGCCCCCGACTTGGAGATCCTGCGCACCCCGCTCGACTGGGCGGAGGGCCGCCACGCCCAGTTGGACGACGCCATCCAGCTCTCCCTGGACCTGCTCCGCACCCATCCCGCGGCCTCCCCGCCGGACCACTCGAACGTGCCGGACAGAACAAGGCCGAAGCTTCCCCCGAGAACGAACTGACCTGAACGAGCCGACCTGAACGAACTGATCTGAACGAACTGCCCCCGGTCCCAGCCGCGTTGCCGCTTCGGCCGGGGGCTCACTGCGGCCGGGGCCCGGTTCGGCCGGGTTCCAGCTGGGCGCGCGGCTGGCGGCGGACGGGGGCGGCTGACGGCTGACGGCTGACAGGGGGAGGCAGGCGTCGGACGGGCGGCTGACGGACAGCGGACGGTGACTGGCTGGCGTCGGACGGGCGATGGCGGGCGGCGGACGGGCGGCGGACACACGAATGGGGTGCCCTCTCGAAAGAGGACACCCCATTCAGGCTGAGCGGGCGCAACGATCAGGCGTCGTAGTCCTGGTCGAAGCGGTCCTGAGCCTCCCGCTGAGCACGCTCCGCGTCCGGCATCGTGCGGTCACGCCCCATCGGGGACCGCTCGCTCGCCTTGTCCCGCGGTTCGCCCGTCTTCTTCTGCTTCTTGGCCTGCTGCTTAAGCTGCTCGGCCTTGTCCTTGAACTGGTCCTGCATGCTCATGCGATTCACTCCCGTAGTGGGTGAGGGATTCGGGCCTCGACCCCCTTGTTCGATCAGGGGGTTCGGGCCTCGACCAGACTTACACGCAGGGACAGAGCACGCATTTCGATCAGTCACTCACCGTGAGACCCGCCGGTGGGACCCGCCTGCGAGCCGCCCGGGACAACCCGGGGACACTCGGGTGACTCACGACGCCGTCGACTTCCGCTCCTCCTCGTCGGCCGCCCCGCCGGCCCCGACCAGCCCCGTCCGCACACCGCCGAGGCGCGGTTCGAACCGCCGCATCTCGCGCTGCCCGACCGCCCCGATGACGCCGGGCAGATACCCCCGCATCCCCTGCATCCCGCGCAGCCACCACTGCGCGTACACATGGCTGGAACGGCGCTCGATCCCGGCCACGATCCGGTCGACGGCCGGTCCCAGCGGATACGTCTTGTTGGACGGCCACGGCAGCCTCTGCCGCAACTCCCGCATCACCTCGTCCTGGTCGGCGCCCCGCACCATGTCGGTGTCGGTCCACGACAGATACCCGACGCCGACGCGTACGCCCCGGTGGCCGACCTCGGCGCGCAGACAGTGCGCGTACGCCTCCACGCCGGACTTGGAGGCGCAGTAGGCCGACATCATGGGAGCGGGAGTGATCGCGGCCAGCGACGCGATCTGCAGCAGGTACCCCCGGCTCTCCAGGAGCGCCGGCAGGAACGCCCGCGCGGTGACCGCCGATCCGATCAGGTTCACCTCGATCACCCGCCGCCAGGCGACGGGGTCGGAGTCAACGAAGGGCCCTCCGCTCGCGACACCGGCGTTCGCGACGACGATGTCCACCTTGCCGAACCGCTGCTTGACCTCCTGGGCGACCCGCACCATCGCCTCGTGGTCGGTGACATCGGCGTACCAGTGGTCGCTCTCGCCCCGCAGCCGCTCCGAGACCCGCTTCAGCTCGTCCGCCTCCAGACCGACCAGCGCGACCTTCGCCCCGCGCGCGGAGAGCTTGCGCGCGAGGAGCTCGCCGACACCGCGCGCGGCCCCCGTGACGACGGCGACCTGCCCTTCCAGGCTCACCTTGCTCATGCGCCCTCCTTGATCTCTGCGATCTCTGCGATCTCCGCGATCTCTGCGGTCTCTGCGGTCTCTGCGGTCTCTGCGGCGATCTCTACGACGAACTCCGCGCTCTCCACGGCCTTTTGCGTCTCGGCGGTCCGCGTGTACGTGGAGACGAGTTCGCGTATCCGGGCGGTCACCAGCTCCGGCGCCTCCACCGGAGTCATGTGACCGAGGCCCGGCAGCTCGGTGCTGCCGACACAGTTCGGCAGCACCGCCACCAGAGCACGCGCGTGCACGACCGGTGTCAACCGGTCCACCGTGCCCGCGATCACCGCCGTCGGCACCCGCAACTCCCTGACGCCCTCTTCGAGATCGAGGGTGGCGAGCACGGCCGACCAGGCGTGGCGCACAGCACGCGGACAGGCGTGCACGATCCGCGCGCACGCCTCCACCATGACGGGGGACGAACCGGGGCCCATGGTCGCGTACTTGAGGATCCGCCTGGCGACCGGTGTGACGGGCCCGAGCGGCGCGCGCGAGCCGAGCACGGCCCCGGTGAGACGCGTCCGGAGCCGCCCCGCGCGCAACGGCAGCACGCGCGACTCCTCGACCAGCCGCGTGCTCCCGGTGCTGCACAACAGCGCGGCCGCCGCATGCTCCCTGAACCGCGGCCGCGCCGACGCCGCCATCAACGTCATACCGCCCATGGAGTGCCCCGCCAGCACCGCCTTCTCGCCCGGCGCGAGCGTGGCCGCGAGCACCGCCTCCAGGTCGTCGGCGAGGGCTTTGGTGCTGCAGGCGTCACTCGCGGGACTGCGTCCGTGCCCGCGCTGGTCGTACGCGATGACCCGGTGGTCGGCGGCGAGGTCCCGGATCTGAGCCGCCCAGAAGGCGGTCGAGCAGGTCCAGCCGTGCGCGAGGACGACGGCGGGCGCGTCCTCGGGGCCGTGCACCTCGACGTGCAGTCGCGCGCCGTCGGCGGAGTGCGCGATCAGTTCCCGTGACGGCACGGGAGGCGCGTACGCCCTGTGTGCCTCATGCGTCAGTCGGCTCACGCGTCTGCCTCCACCTTCTTCTTGCGGGTGCTCTTCGTACCCGGCTCGGGCGCGGCTCCGGGCTCGACTCCGGGCTCGGCCCCGGGTGCGGTTTTCGGCGCTCGCAGCACGTCGTACTCCCCCAGGTCGACACGGCGCGTGGCGCCCCGGAACTCGCTCGTCGTACCGGGCCACACGGTGGTGTTGACACCGTTGGCGTCGAGGTACCAGCTGGTGCAGCCGCCGGTGTTCCACACCGTGCGCTTCATGCGCTCCTGGACCCGGCTGTTCCAGGCGTCCACGGCACCGGGGCGCGCGTCGAGCGCCGCACGGCCCCCTAGGACGTCCAGCTGCCGCAGGAAGTCGGCCATGTAGTTCAGCTGGGACTCGATCATCAGGATCATCGAGGAGTTCCCGAGCCCGGTGTTCGGTCCGATGATCGTCATCCAGTTGGGGAAGCCGGCCGCGGTGGCGCCGCGGAGCGACTTCATACCGGTCTCCCACGCCTGCGCGAGCGTCCTGCCGTCCGCCCCGACGACCCGCTCGGCGATCGGCATGTCGGTGACGTGGAAGCCGGTCCCGAACACGATCGCGTCGGCCTCGGCCCTGGTGCCGTCGGCGGCGACCAGCGTGGAGCCGTCGATCTCGGCGAGTCCGGAGGCCACCACGTCCACATTCGGCCGGGTGAGCGCCGGGTAGTAGGCGTTCGACAGCAGGATCCGCTTGCAGCCGATCCGGTAGTCGGGCGTCAGCTTCTCCCGCAGCGCCGGATCCTTCACGGCACGCGTGATGTTCCGCTTGGCCAGCCGCTCGACCATGCCCAGCTCGTTGGGCCGCTTGGTGAACGCCTGCACCTGGAGTTCCCGGATGCCCCACAGGAGCCCGCGCCTGGCCTGCGTCGTGAACGGCAGCTGCCGGTGCAGCCACCGCTCCACGCCGCTGATGGCCCGGTCGACCCGCGGCATCACCCACGGCGGGGTGCGCTGGAACAGGGTCAGCCGGGCGACGTCCGGCTGGATCGCCGGCACGATCTGGATGGCGGAGGCTCCGGTGCCGACCATGGCCACCCGCTTGCCGTGCAGGTCGTAGTCGTGGTCCCAGCGGGCGGAGTGGAACACCTTTCCCGTGAAGGTGTCGATCCCCGGGATCTGCGGGATCTTGGGGTCGGAGAGCGGCCCGGTCGCGGACACCACGACATCCGCCGTCAGGAACCCGCTGCTCGTCTCGATCCCCCAGCGCAGCTTCTCCGCGTCCCAGGTCATCATCTTGACCTCGGAGTCGAACCGCAGATGCGGCCGCAGCCGGAAGACGTCCGCCACACGCTCCAGGTACGCGCGGATGTGCTCCTGCCCGGAGAAGGTGCGCGGCCATTCGGGATTGGGTGCGAACGAGAACGAGTACAGGTGCGACGGGACGTCACAGGCGCACCCGGGATAGCTGTTGTCGCGCCAGGTGCCGCCCACGCCGCCGGCCCGCTCCAGGACCACGAAGTCGGTGATCCCTTCGCGGCGCAGCCGCACGGCGGCCCCCAGCCCGCCGAACCCGGACCCGATCACCGCCACCCGTACATGCTCGTGCTCGGTCATCCCGACGCCTCCCTAGCCCGCACGACCCTGCCAGTGAACACTGGCACAATCGGGAGGGTAGAGCAGCTTCGTACTCATGGGTAGGGGTCGCGACCGGGAAAGTTACCGGGGGTACGACGTAGGGTGCGGACGTGGCCGAGGGATCAGGAAAGCGAGGCGCGGAGGCGCGAGCACGAGGCGCCGAGTCGCGGAGGACCGGCACGCGACCGCCGGACGCGCGCACACGCGGGGCCAGGGAGCCCGGCTCCGGCCCGCTCACGAGCGCCCACCGGTCCACGCCGGAGCCCGGCAGACGCGAGTACCGCATGGAGGAACTGGCCGAGGAGGCCGGCATCACCGTACGCACCCTGCGCTTCTACCGGGAGCGCAAGCTCATACCGCCACCCCGGCGCGAGGGCCGCATCGCCTGGTACGACGACACCCACCTGGCCCGCCTGCGCACCATCTCGGCGCTGCTGGAACGCGGCCACACCCTGAACGGCATCGCGGAACTCGCCGAGGCCTTCGACCACGGCCGTGACGTGGGCGAACTGCTCGGACTGGGCGAGCCCACCGAGGAGACGCCGGTCCGGCTCTCCCCCGAGGAACTGGCCGACGTCTTCGCCGGCCAGGCGACCCCGGAGAACCTCGCCGCGGCGCTCGACCTCGGCTATCTCGGCACGGACGGCGGCGAGATCGTGCACATCAGCCGCCGCCTGCTCGACGTGTCGGCCGCCCTGGTCCGCGAGGGCATACCGCTCGCGGACGTCCTGACCGCGGCCCGCCGCGTACGCGACCACACCGAGGCACTCGCCGAACTCTTCACCACCCTCGTCCTCACCGAGAACCGCACCCCCGACGACCTCCACCGCCTGCGCCCGCTCGCGAAGAGCGTGGTGGAGGCAGAACTGTCGATGGCCCTGGACCGACGGCTCCGGGACCCCCGGGCATAGGGATCCCGTCACCGCGACCGGATCGCCCGGAGGTGGTGGACGACAGGTCGCTCAGAGGTCGTAGACCACCGTGACCGGCGCATGGTCGGACCAGCGCTCGTCGTGTGTCGCCGCGCGCTCCACGAATCCCTTGACCGCCTTGCCCGCGAGCCCGGGCGTGCTGATCTGGAGGTCGATCCTCCATCCCGAATCGTTGTCGAAAGCCCGCCCACGGTACGACCACCACGAGTACGGGCCTTCGGCGTCCGGATGCAGGGCGCGTACGACGTCGACGTAACCGCCGTCGGCCGCGTCGAGGACCTGCCCCAGCCACTCCCGCTCCTCGGGCAGGAAGCCGGAGTTCTTCCGGTTGGCGCGCCAGTTCTTGAGGTCGGCCTCCCGGTGGGCGATGTTCCAGTCGCCGCAGACGACGACCTCGCGCCCGTCGGCGGCGGCCCGCTCCCTCAGCTCCTTCAGGTAGGCGAGGAACTCGCCCATGAACCGGACCTTCTCGTCCTGCCGCTCGGTCCCGACCTCGCCCGAGGGCAGATAGAGGCTCGCGACGGTGACACCGGGCAGGTCCGCCTCGACGTACCGGCCGGAGGAGTCGAACTCCTCGGACCCGAAGCCGATCCGGACGCGGTCGGGCTCACGGCGTGTGTAAAGAGACACACCCGCGCGGCCCTTGGCGGCAGCGGGGGCGTGCACGACATGCCACCCCTCGGGCGCGCGCACCTCCGCCGTGAGCTGGCCCGGCTCGGCCCGCACCTCCTGGAGGCACAACACGTCCGCGGAGGTCTCCGCGAGCCACTCCACGAAACCCTTCTTCGCGGCGGCCCGGAGCCCATTCACATTCACAGAGGTCACAGTCAGCACTGGGGCACGATACTTAATCGGCACGGTCGGCCAGAACTCGATCAACGAGAGCGACGCGACCGCCCACTCCCCCGCCTATCGCATAGATGTACGGTAAAACGCATGAATTTCCGCCCGGTCCCCTTCGACCACCCCGACGCCATCAAGCTCAATGATCAGGTTCAGGCCGAATACGCCGTGCGATACGGCGACGACGGCGATGCCACGCATCTGGACGCGCGGATGTTCGCCCCGCCGCTCGGCCTCTATCTGATGGCGTACGACGAGCGGGACCGCCCGGTGGCCACGGGCGGCTGGCGCGCCCAGAACGAGAACGCCGAGGGCTACTCGGACGGAGACGCCGAGCTCAAGCGTATGTACGTGATCCCCGAGGCCCGCGGGCTCGGCCTCGCCCGGCGCATCCTGGCCGCCCTGGAGGACGACGCCCGCGCGGCCGGCCGCGTCCGCATGGTCCTGGAGACCGGCGCCAAGCAGCCCGAGGCGGTCGCCCTCTACGCGTCGAGCGGCTACGAACCGTGCACCAAATTCGGCTACTACCGCTTCCACGAACTGAGCCTCTGCTACGCAAAAGCCCTCTAGCCATCGGGGCGGTGTTCATCCGGCGGCGCCCCGACGGACCGAGCACGCCTGGAGGCCGACCCGATGTCGACGACCCGACCCTTACGAAACGTACGGCTGAGAGCGAGCGCGGCGACGGGCGGACTGGCCGCCGCGCTGGCCCTGGCCGGCTGCACCGGCGGCCCGGGCGGCTCCGCGCACCCCGACCCCGAGCGGTCGTCGGCTCCGGCTTCCTCACCAGCTTCCTCACCGAGGGAATCACCGGTCTCCGACCGCATCCAGTACCTGCCGGGCGAGTCCGTCACGAAGGCTCCGGACATACCTGACGGCACGCTCCTGTCGAAGGTCACGAACGCCCACGGCAACGAGGAGATCGACGTGCCCGGCGGGGTCGGACCCGGATCCCTGTGGATCGCGGTGAACTGCCGGGGCCGGGGAACGTTGAACGTCTCGGTGGAACCGACCGGGTTGAGCTTCCCGGTCACGTGCGCCGCCGGAAAGGTCAGCGGCATCCTGAACCGACTGGATCTCCCGCACGACCACGACCACGGCCACGCGACGGTGACCGTGACGGCCCCGTCCGGCATTCGCTGGGCCCTCTCCGTCGGACACTGACCGAAGGAACCGCCGACCCGGGGACCACCGACGGGAGTTGCCGCCGTCGGCTCCAGGGCAAGGCAAGAGGCCCGCTCCCACTGCTGGGAACGGGCCTCTTGGCTGCGGTGGACCTGTGGGGATTTGAACCCCAGACCCCCTCGATGCGAACGAGGTGCGCTACCAGACTGCGCCACAGGCCCTTGCAACGAGTGAAACTCTAGCATCCCGATCGAGGTGCTTGGAAATCCGTTCCGGGCTGGTCAGCCAGGCCCTCGCGAGCACCCCGCGACGCACCCGTCACTCGTTGGCCGCACGCGGCCGTTCCCCGTCCTCGTACTGGTCGAACAACGGCGTACGACCGCGTTCGCGGGCTCGCCGCGCGGACGCCGCGCGGCGGGCGTCACTGCGCGTGTCGTCCGCGGCCTCGGCGCCGCCCGAACCGTCGGAGAGGTCCTCGTCGGCCGGCTCCGCCTCGGGCGCGCTCGGCTCGACCGTGCTGGACCGCGCCGAACTCCACGCGTCCGGCGCCCCCAGATCGACGCTGGACGTCGCCCGGGGCGCGACCGGTGCGGTCACATAGGTCGGCAGGGGAACCGGCACCGGGTCCCAGCTGTCCCCCTGGGCGGGACCGCACTGACGCTCGCGCTGCTGGTCGACCCACTCGGCGTGGTCGGTCTGCTCGACAAGGGCGCGACGGTCGGCGGCGAGTGCGGAGAGGCCGGGATCGGTGTCGGACCCGGGGCCCTCCGCCGGTTCGTCCGCCCCGGGTTCGACGGACGTCCGTCGGCGAGGCTGTCGCTCCCGGAGCCTCTGCGCCGCGGCCTCGGCCCGGCGGCGGTCCATGGTGTAGGTGAAGCGCCGTCGCTCCTGGGCGCGCAGGTGCACGATGTACGAGCTCAGCATCACGGCCGGCACGCCGGGCGCCCACAGGAACGCGAGCCCTCCGACGGCCGCCACGATGGCGCCGAGCGTGAAGGCGAGGAAGAGCATGACCGTCGTACGCCGACGGCGCGCGAGGACCTTCGTACGCCGGGCCCGCGCTGCAGCCTCGGCCGAGACTGCCCGGCGTGCGCCCGGCGTGCGGTCCGCCGCGGACGGCACGGCCTGCTGGGGCGCGGACTTGGCCGAGGGTCTGGGCGCGGACGCGGATGCGCCCGACTGGTGCGGTACGGACCGGGCGGCGCCCGAGGTCTCGTACGTGCCGCTCTCCCTGCCGGCCGCGCGCACGCCCGGCTTCGGCTCCGTCTGGACCGGCTCCGGCACCTGAACCCGTTCCTCTGCGTGCGGACGGTGCTGGGCCGCCGGCTGGGGCCGGGCCGGAGGCACGGCGAAGGCCCGGACGTCCACCGAGTCGGTGACGCCGTCCGGGTCGGCGCTGGGCTCCTCCTCCTCGGCGGAGCGCGCGCGCAGGTCCTTGGCGTATCGACGCTCCATGCCCGCCCGTCCGGACAGCAGCCGGATGGCGGTGCTGAAGCGTTCCGTCGGACGGGCTTCGTTCAGCTCGTCCTGCCTACGGAGCCACATCGGCACCAAGTAGGCGGCCCAGGCCCCGACGATGACTGCGTAGATGAGGCCGCTGCTGCTCACGCCTCACACGGTAGAGGGGTTTGTGTGAGGCCATCTGCCAATTGAGCCGGTGTGTCGCACGATCCGGCTGATATTTCGAGCTTTTTTTGTGATCGATGCGATCAACGGGCCGCCGCGAGCGCGAATTTAATGCTCTGAGGCGATCGTCCGCCGATCATTTTCGAACACCTATTTCATTTCCCGGCGTTGCCGGGCTTGCTCGAGTTCTGCGAGCCGGCCTGCTCCGATCCCACCTGACCCGACCGGTTGGGCGCCGAACGCGTCCGGCGCCAGCGCGCGAGCAGACCCTCGGGCACTTCCTCCGCGGTGAGCGCGAAGACGAGATGGTCCCGCCAGGCACCGTCGATGTGGAGATAGCGCGGGCGCAGCCCTTCCTCGCGGAATCCGAGTTTTTCCACGACCCTGCGGCTGGGCCCGTTCTCGGGGCGAATACAGACTTCGATGCGGTGCAGTCCGACGGTACGGAAACAGTGGTCGCTCACCAGCGCCACGGCCGTCGGCATCACTCCGCGCCCCGCCACCGACTGGTCCACCCAGTAGCCGACGTGCCCGGAGCACATCGAGCCCCAGGTGATCCCGGCCACGGTCAACTGACCGACCAGCCGCCCCTGGTACTCGATCACGAAGGGCAGCATCCGACCCGCGTTGGCCTCGGCGCGCAGGTGGCGGACCATCTGCCGGTACGTCGGCCGGTGCGCGATCGGGCCGCTCGGGGTGGGCGGCGGGATGGTCGCCTCCCAGGGGCGCAGCCAGTCACGGTTGCGCCGGTTCACCTCACGCCAGGCCCGCTGGTCGCGCAGCCTTATCGGCCGGAGGACGACATCGCCGTCCACCAGCTCGACCGGCCAGGATGGGCTGTTCAGCTCGCACCCCCACTGCCGCTGGGTCTCTGGTGGTCGCCGCCGCGGATCTGGTCGACGGCGTGGATCAGGAGGGGTTCCAGAACGGCCAGTCCGTCCTTCACCCCGCCGGTGGAGCCCGGCAGGTTGACGATCAGCGTCCCTGCGGCGACTCCGGCGAGCCCCCGGGAGAGCGCAGCCGTCGGCACCTTGTCCCTTCCGAACGCTCTGATGGCCTCCGGAATGCCCGGGATCTCGCGGTCGAGCACCCGCAGGGTCGCTTCGGGGGTGCGGTCGGTGGGCGAGATCCCCGTACCGCCGGTGGTCAGGACGACGTCATAGCCCGCCTCGACTCCGGTGCGCAGCGCCGCCTCCACGGGGTCCCCGTCGGGGACGACCCACGGCCCGTCGACCGCGAAGCCGAACTCCGCGAGGCCCGCGGCGATCAGGGGCCCGCCCCTGTCCTCGTAGACACCGGCGGCGGCCCGGTTGGAGGCCGTGACGACCAGGGCGCTGTAAGGCGCCGGGAGGGCCCCGCCGATGACGGTGTCGCCGCTCATGTCCGGCTCCAGTGGCCCGACTTCCCGCCTGTCTTCTCTTCCACCCGTACGTCCGTGATGACCGCCCCCTTGTCGACAGCCTTGACCATGTCGATCACGGTGAGGGCCGCCACGCTGACCGCGGTGAGGGCTTCCATCTCGACGCCCGTGCGGTCGGTCGTCTTCACGGTGGCGAGGATCTCGACGGCGTCGTCCGCGACCGACAGATCAATCTTGACACCGGACACCGACAACGGGTGGCACAGCGGGATCAGATCCGGCGTGCGCTTGGCTCCCATGATCCCCGCGATACGCGCGGTGGCGAGGGCGTCGCCCTTCGGGACTCCCTCGCCGCGCAGCAGCTCCACGACACGCGGGGAGACCAGGACACGGCCGCTCGCGCGCGCGGTGCGGGCGGTCACGTCCTTCCCGGACACGTCGACCATGCGGGCGGCGCCGACCTCGTCGATGTGCGTCAGTCGGTCCTGCACAGGGGGTCCGGAGGTCTCCCCCCGGGACGGAACAGTCATGTGCGTCGGCGCTCCCGGTCAGGGCCCGTCGCGGTGCGGCGCGTGGGCCTGGTGTGCGCGACACGTTACCGCCCGCCAGTCCACCACTACGCCTGCGTAAGGAGCAGTGCGCCCCATGCGTGATCCGGGCGCCCGGCGGTGGCCGTCCTCCCCCGTCCGGCCGCTCAGCCGAGCAGCACGACCTCGACCTCGGCGCCGGGCTCGACCGAGGTGTCGCCCTCGGGGACGACGATCAGGGCGTCGGCGTGCGCGAGGGCGGCGACCAGGTGGGATCCGGCTCCGCCGACGGGCGTCACGGCCCCGTCCGCGTACGTCCCGCGCAGGAACTGCCGACGGCCCTTCGGCGAGGTCAGCGGCTTGTCCGCGGAAAGGGTCGCCCTGGTCGTGGGCCGGTGGACGTCCTGCAGTCCCATCAGGGTGCGGATCGCGGGGCGCACGAAGAGTTCGAAGGATACGTACGACGACACGGGGTTGCCCGGGAGGGCGAGCAGCGGTGTGTGGTCGGGGCCGATGGAGCCGAAGCCCTGGGGCTTGCCGGGCTGCATGGCGAGGGTGCGGAAGTCGATGCCGCTGCCCGCCTCGTCCTCGTCGCCGACCGACGACAGAGCCTCCTTGACGACGTCGTAGGCGCCGACGCTCACTCCGCCGGTCGTGACCAGCAGGTCCGCGCGGACGAGCTGGTCCTCGATGGTCGAGCGCAGTGTCTCGGCGTCGTCCGCGACCGCGCCGACCCGGTAGGCGATGGCTCCCGCGTCGCGGGCGGCCGCGCAGAGGGCGAAGCTGTTCGAGTCGTAGATCTGGCCGGTGCTCAACTCCTCGTCGGGCTGGACGAGTTCGCTGCCGGTGGACAGGACGACCACGCGCGGGCGGGGGTGTACCCGCACGGTGCCGCGGCCGATCGCGGCGAGCAGGCCGATCTGTGGCGGGCCGAGGACGGTGCCCGCTTCGAGAGCGCGGTCGCCCGCCTTCACATCGCTGCCCTTCGCGCGTACGTGTGCGCGTGCCTCGGCCTGGCGGTGCACGTGCACCTGTCCGTAGGAGCCCTCGGGGGACGCGCTGTGCGCACGCATCCCGGAGACCGGGCCCTCGCCGAGGCCTCCGTCCGTCCACTCGACGGGGACGACGGCTTCGGCGCCGGGCGGCAGCGGGGCGCCGGTCATGATGCGGGCGGCCTGGCCGGGGCCCACGTAGGGCTGCTCGGCCTGGCCGGCCGCGACATCGCCGACGACCGTCAGGACCGCCGGGTATTCCTCGCTCGCGCCCGCCACATCCGCGACCCGGACCGCGTACCCGTCCATCGAGCTGTTGTCGAACGGCGGCAGGGAGACCGGCACCGTGACGTCCTCGACCAGGACGCAGCCCTGGGCGTCGAGGAGTTGCAGCTCGATGGGTTCGAGGGGGCGGACGGTCGTGAGGATGTCCTCCAGGTGGTCGTCCACAGACCAGAGGTGATCCTGGCCGGTGGTGCGGGTCGCGGCGCTGCTCAAAGTCCCTACATCTCCTCGGCTACGTAACTGCGGAGCCAGGTCCGGAAGTCCGGGCCCAGGTCCTCACGTTCGCATGCGAGTCTGACAATGGCACGCAGGTAGTC